>CAUJGC010000244.1 GCA_963169075.1 Myxococcota bacterium | reverse complement strand
GGGGCGGCGGCGCGGAGGTGGGGCCAGAGGATGGCGAGGTCGTGTGCGCGGAGGGCGACGCCCTGGGGGTCCAGCTCGGGGAGCTGGAGGGCGTGGGGGGTCGGGTGGAGCCTGGCGGTGAAGCGGAGGCGGCAGGCGGGGTGGCGGAGGTCGCGCAGCTCGACGTTGAGGGCGAGGAGATCGCTGTGGCCGGGGGAGCGGGAGAGGTGGAGCGCGAAGGGGCGGGAGAGATCGAGGGTGGTGTCCCCGAGGGTGAGGCGGTGGTCGCGGAGGGTGAGGGCTGGGGGGGCGTCGGGCGGAGGCGAGGTGGGGTCCTCGAAGGGGGTGGGGGTGGGGCGGAGGCGGGGCTCGGGTTGCAGGCGGAGGGAGGCGGCGGTGACGAAGGCGAGGAGCCAGGTCGCGGCGAGGTGTTGGAGGGTGAGGGTGTGGGGGCGGAAGGGATCGAGGTGGTGAAGGGGGGTGGTCTGGGCGAGGGTCGCGGCGAAGGCGAGGAGGAGGGTCGCGGCGGCGAGGAGGAGGAGGAGCTGTCTGATCGCGGTGGAGGGTGTGTCGCGGCGGCGGGACGCGGGTGGGGTGGGCAGGTGGAGGGGGAGGAGGTCGAGGCGGGGGGGAGAGGTGGGCGGCGGCGTCGGCGGCGTGGGATCGTGGCGGAGGTGGAGGGGTTGCTTGTCGAGGAGGAGGGGTGGCGGGAGCGGCGTGAGGAGGCTCCAGGCGTGGAGGAGGCGGAGGAGGTCCTGGGGGGCCTCGTCGCGGTCGATGTGGAGGGTGGCCTGGAGGTTGTCGGAGCCGGGGCGGGAGGCGTGGAGGAGGAAGGAGGAGGAGGCCTGGGGGTCGTCGCAGCGGAGGTGGAGGGTGCGCTCGGCGGGGAGGTGGAGGGTGAGGGTGACGTGGCGGGGTTGGCCGAGGTGGAGGGAGAGGTTGCTGAGGGCGGGTGTAGCCGTCCAGGTGACGCTGTGTGGCGCGGCGTGGGGTCCGAGGTCGCGGAGGGCGCGGAGGAGGTCCGCGAGGCGCTGGGTGGGGGTGGGGTGCTCGGGTTGTGGTCTGGGGAGGTAGGCGTAGAGGGCGCGGAGTGAGGCGAGGAGGGCGGTGGAGGCGAGGAGGAGGGGGATGGCGAGGGCGAGGGCGCGCTGGTTGGGGTGGTCGTCGAGGGTGCCGGTGAGGAGCCAGTCGAGGCCGGGGAGGAGGACGAGGGCGGCGAGGAGGAGGAGGGAGGCGTCGAGGGCGCGGAGGGTGATCCAGAGGAGCGGTGAGGCGCGGAGGTGAGGGTCCCCGGCGCCGAAGAGAGCGGCGCGCCAGGTGCAGGTGTCGAGGCGCGCGATGAAGGTGTCGAGGCGGAGCGTCCGGGAGCGTGGGCGGGGCTCGATCAGCCCGGTCACGAAGCGCGAGGCGAGGGGCACGGTGAGTGCGCGGGCGTCGCTCAGGAGGCCGAGGAGGAGGAGGAGGGGGAGGAGGAGGAAGGTGAAGAGGTCGCCGAGGCGGAAGAGCGCGTTGGGGTTCCGCCAGGGGGCCTGGGGTTGGGCGCCGAGGGCGAGGTGCTGGACGTCGCGGAGGACGAGGAGGGGCTCGCGGGAGGTGCTCCTGGGGTCCTGGAGGTCGTTGATGTCGCGGCGCATGACGCAGAGGTCGTCGCCTGGGGCGACGCTCTGGAGGCAGGTCTCTCCCGATTGGATGTTGGCGCAGGGGTCGTCGCGGAGGTAGGTGATGGTGAAGCGATCGCTGAGGGTGGGGAGGTGGAGGCGCTGGAGGTGCGGGAGGGCGGGGATGGGGGGGTGGAGCTTGAGGGCGAAGGGGTGCGCTTTGCGCGCCTTGAGCTCCAGGGACGTGTCGTCGCCGTGTCCCTGGAGGGTGTAGACGAGGGTGGCGACGCGCCCGTCGGGTGGCGGAGGTTCGAGGGGTTCGACGGTGCCGCAGGCGACGCGCCCGCGAGGCCAGGCGGAGGGGGTGTAGGTGCAGTCGCTGAAGGCGAAGAGGAGGAGGAGGCCGAGGAGGAGGCCGAGGCGTATGGCGAGGCGTCGGGGTCGGAGCTTGAGCGGGGGGGCTTGCATGGCGCGGGCTGACGCTCAGGTGCAGGGGGCGTAGCCTTGTTGGCGCATGGCCTCGAAGATGCCGATGGAGACGGCGTTGGAGAGGTTGAGGGAGCGGACGTGGGGGGTCATGGGGATGCGGACGAGGCGATGCGGGAGGGGCTGGGTGATCTCGGGTTCGAGGCCGACGGACTCGCGTCCGAAGACGAGGGCGGTGCCAGGGGGCATGGGGGCCTGGTGGAAGGGCCGGTCGGTGTGGGTGGAGAAGAGCCAGAGGCGATCTTCGGGGAAGAGGCGCGTGACGTGGTCCCAGGTGTCGTGGACGCAGAGGGTGACGTTGGGCCAGTAGTCGAGTCCGGCGCGCTTGAGGTAGCGGTCTTCGAGGATGAAGCCGAGGGGCTTGACGAGGTGGAGGACCGCGCCGGTGCCTGCGCAGAGGCGCGCGATGTTGCCGGTGTTTCCGGGGATCTCGGGGTGGACGAGGACGACGTGGTTGCGGGTGTCGTCGGGGGTGCCGAAGGTGGGGTCGGGGGGCGAGATGATGATCTGGCGTGGGGTCATGGTGCTCAGGTGAGGGCGATCTGGAGCGCGGCGCGGAGGCGGAGGAGGCGCTCGTTGAGGAGGAGGTGGAGGGCGTCGAGGAGCTCTTCGCGGGGTCGATCGCGGTGGAGGGCCTTGAGGACGGGCGCGGGGTTGAAGAGGGGGAGCAAGGCGAGGCGCGAGGAGGCGCGGTCGAGGAGGAGGCGCTGTCGGAGGACGGCGTTGCCGTCGAGGCGCGCGGTGACGTCGAGGATGTGGGGGAGGATGAGGCGGTCGGGGACGCGCTGGACGAGCTTCTTGATGCGCTCTTCGTCGACGTGGGGGTGGTGGGCGCGCTCATCTCCGAGGAGCCAGGTGGCGTTGTGGGCGCGCGTGGCGGCGACGACGGCGGGGAGGAGGAGGTCTTCGTGGAGGTTGGTCCAGCCGGAGACGCCCATGGAGAGGGGCGCGATGGCGCGGCCGAGGTGGAAGAGGAGGTCGGGGTCGGCCTGGGCGGCGCGGTGGAGGTCGCGCTCGTGGAGGATGAGGGCGTGGGGGTCCCCGGGGAGGAGCACGGGGGTGTCAGGTCCGTCGGGGACGAGGTGGATGTGGAGGTCGGGGACGGAGAAGATGGCGGGCCAGCGGAGGAGGAGGTCTGCGCCGGGTCGGTTGTCGCGCTCGGAGAGGCGGGTGCGTCGTCCGATGCTCCAGGGGGGTTGGGGCCGGAGGCGTCGGAGGGGTTCGTCAGCGTAGCGGAGGATGTGGAGGAGGGAGGGGGAGAGGTCGGGGGGGAGGGTGATGTCGGTGAGATCGACGGGGATGGGCTGCCTGGGGAGGTGCTGCGGCGTGGCAGCGCGGTGCTGGGCGTAGAGGTCGGAGAGGGGCTCGGCGGCGAGGTCGAGGGCGTGTGCGGCGGCTGCGGCGAGGAAGGCGCGGTCGGGTTCGTCGTTCCAGAGGGCGAGCTGTCCGAGGGCGTGGAGTGCGGGGGCGGCTTTATCGAGCTGCTGGGCGTCGAGCTCTTCGGCGGCGAGGGAGGCGAGCTGGCGGGCGGTGCGGGCGAGGTGTTCGTTGAGGCGTGGGAGGTCGTCCTGTTCGCGGTAGAAGGCGATGAGGTGGGCGTGTAGGGCGATGTCGGTGGAGTCGAGCCGGAGGGCGTGGAGGAGGCACTGCTCGGCGCGTTGGGGGTCGTGGAGGCCCTGGAGGCAGATCTGGGCGAGGGCGCGGAGGTCTTCTTTGAGCTTGGCGCGTGCGCGCTCGCGTTGGAGGAGGTTGCCGTAGGCCTTGGCGGCCTCTTCCCAGCGTTGCTCGCTGTGGAGGAGGTGGGCGAGGCGTCGGAGGGCGTCGATGCGGTTGGGGTCGTGTCGGAGGAGGGAGCGGTAGGCCTCGATGGCGCGGTGGGGGTCCTGGAGTTCGAGGTCGTAGATGTCGGCTATTTTTTTGTAGGTGATGGCGAGGAGGTTTCGGTCTTCGGTGAGTCCGAGGACGCCGACGAGGCAGTCGACGGCGGCGTTCCAGTCTTTGTTCTGCTCGTGGAGTTCGGCGAGGATGCGCCAGGACTGGATGTGTGTGGGGTCGAGTTGGAGGACCTGCTGGTGGCAGCGCATGGCGAGGAGGTTGTCCTGGAGCCTGGAGAAGGCGATCTCGGCCATGCGGAGGAGGAGGTCTTTGCAGGTGGCGGGGTCCTGTGAGGCCTCGGCGCGTCGCTGCATGAGGTGGTAGAGGTCGCGGGGCTGTCCGCGCATGGAGTAGATCTCGCGGAGGGAGTCGAAGGCGAGATCGTGGGTGGGCTGGAGCTTGATGACGGTCTCAAGGTCCATGATGGCGCCGTCGATGTCTCCGAGGTAGCGCCTTCGGATCTCGCCTGCGGCGAGGAAGTCTGCGACGGCGAGGTGGGGGTCTTTGACGAGGGCGCCTTCGCGTTCGGCGGCGAGGGCGAAGCCTTCGCGGTCGTTGAGGAGCTCGTGGAGGAGCTTGAGGGCTTTGACGGCGGGGAGGAAGGCGGGTCGTTCTTCGAGGATGAGCTCGTAGACCTCGACGGCGCCGTCGTGGTGTCCTCGTGCCTGGAGGCATCGTCCGAGGGCGAGGAGGTAGGCGGCGCGGGTGAGGTTGTCGGTGACGGCCTCGGCGCGTCGTCGCATGAGGGAGGCGAGGGCTTCGAGGTCGCCGTGTTCGCGGAGGAGGGCTTCGAGGCGGAGGAGGTCGGGCTCGTCGAGGGAGGGTTGTTGGAGGAGGAGCGCGGCGTCGCGGTAGTCGAGGGAGCCTCCCGCGAGGCGCGTGAGGAGGGCGTGGAGCCTGGCGAGGGCGGCCTGGAGGGAGGTGGGCGGGATGGATTGGGCGAGGGCGCGTGCGTGTTCGGCGGCGCGGGCGTGCTCGGCCTGGGCGAGCGCGGCGCGGAGGGCGACGAGTCGCGCGGGGAGGAAGTCGGGGAAGGCGGCGAGGATGTCCTCCGCGACGGCCTGGGGTTCGGGGGTGATGAGGAGGAGTCCGGCGGCGAGCTGGAGGTCTTCTTCGGGGTCATCGACCTCGTCGAGGCCGGGGAGTATGGAGGCGGCCTCGGCGGCCTGGTCGGGCCGCTGGAGTCTTAGGAGGGTGCGGATGAGGGTGGAGCGCGCGACCTCGTGTCGGGGGGCGCGGTCGAGGGCGGCGCGGGCGGCGTCTGCGGCGCGTTGGAGATCGAAGAGGTCATCCTCTGCGATCTCGGCCAGCTCTGCGAAGAGGGTGGCGGCGAGGTTGTCGTCGGGCTCTCGCTCGGCCCAGTCGCGGAGGAGATCGGCGCGGAGGTGGGGGTCGGGGAGTGCCTCTGCGAGGCGGAGGGCGCCGAGGATGGAGGGGAGGTGGTAGGGGTTGGTCTGGAGGACGCGCTGGTAGCCGAGGAGGGCGTCCTGCGCGGCGTCGGGGTCCAGCTCTGCGATCATGGCGAGCTTGAAGGCGAGGGAGGCGCCTTCGGCGTCGCCGGTGTGTTGTTCGGCGCGTGCGTGGTGGAGGTGGGCGAGATCGGCCCAGCGGTCGGTCTGGACGAGGAGGTGTTCGAGGGAGGCCTGCGCGGGGTGGTAGTCGGGGTCGCGGTCGAGGGCGGCGCGGAGCCAGGAGATGGCGCCCTCGCGGTCGTGGAGTGCGAAGGCGTGGAGGAGGCCGATCTCGAAGATGGCGTCGAGGACGGCGGGGGTGCCGTGGTCTTCGAGGGGGTCCAGCTCGTCGCGGCGGAGCTGAAGGAGGTGCTCCCAGCGGCCGCGGGCGGCGAGGAGCGCGGCGATGCGCTCGGCGAGGTGGGGGTCCGCGAGGTGGAGGTTGTGGGTGGCGGAGAGGCCGAGGAGTTCGGCGGGGTCGGCCTCGGGGTCGTCTTCGACGAGTGAGGTGGCGAGGTCGAGGAGTCGTCGTCGGGTGCTCTCGCTGCGGGCGACGGCGAAGGCGTCCTGGATGGCGGGTGCGCGGAGGTGTTCGAGTTCGGGGTGCTGGTCGAGGAGTTGGCGGAGGGCGTCGAGGGGGGAGTCGGGTCCGAAGAGGGTGACGTCATCGGAGAGGGTGATGGCCTGTCGGATGAGGGCGGCGGCCTCTTCGGGGCGTTGCAGCTCGTTCGAGGCGAGGTGCGCGGCCTGGAGGAGGAGGTCGGGTCGCCCGGCGCTGAGGGCTCTTCGCTTGAGGAGGTCGCGCGCGCGTGCGGGGAAGCGTCCCTCGCCGTAGAGCTCTTCGAGGAGGAGGAGCGCGGGGCGGTAGGCAGGGTCGGCGTCGAGGGCGGACTCGAGGTAGCGGAGGGCGAGCTCGGCCTCGGCCTCGGAGGGTTGGGTGTGGAGGAGCAGCTCGCCGATGCGTGTGAAGACGGCGGCCTGCCTTGGGCTCCTGGCGAGGGCGGGGCCGAGCTCGCGGAGGGCTTTGAGGGCGTCGTTGGGGTTGACGCGGGCGGTGGCGGCGGCGAGACGCTCTCGGGCGAGGACGGCGTCGAGGGCGCGGGCGTCTTCGCCGGTGCGTCGTTCGAGGGCGGTGCGGAGGGTGGCGACGGCGCGCTCGGGCTGGTCGAGGCGCTCCAGGAGGAGGGAGGCGGTCTCCAGGGCGGCGGCCGTGGAGAGGACGGGGGGTGCTTCGGGGTCGCGGGCCATGCGCTCGAAGAGCGCGGCGGCGTCCTCGGGTGCGTCGGCGGCGCGGGCGCAGCGGACGGCGGCGAGGAGGAGGCTGGTGTCCGCGGGCTGGAGGGCGACGGCCTGGTGGAGTGAGGCGAGGGCGTCGGCGGGGTTGTGGAGGACGTCCTCCTGGAGCTTGGCGCTCTGGTAGAGCGCCCAGACGCGGAGGGGCTCGTCGAGGGTGTGCTGGGCCTGTGCGGCGTAGGCGCGCTGGAGGGTGTCGTGCTGCTGGGGTTCGACGGCGAGGTGTTGGAGGAGGAGGAGCGCGGGGCGGTGGCCGGGGGCTTCGCGCAGGAGGTCCTCCAGGTCGCGCTGGGCGTCCTCGGCGCGGTGCGCGCGTGCGGCGAGGTCGGCGCGGTTGAGGAGGACGGCGCGTCGGGCGGAGCCATCGAAGCAGTCGAGGAGGTCGTCGGTGAGGCGCTCCAGGGGGAGGTCGGGGTGGGCGGCGAGGCGCGCGGCAGCGTCGCGTGTGGCGGGGTGCTCGGGGCGGAGCTGGAGTGAGCGGAGGAGGAGGTCGAGGGCGACGAGGGGGGGGGCATCTTCGCACTCGGCGGCGAGTGCGGCCTGGGCGAGAAGATCGGCGCGGAGTTCGTCTGGGGCGGCGTCAGCGCGTCGGACGAGGGCCTGGACGATGGGGGAGAGGGCGGCGGTGGTCACGGTGCGCTCCCGCTGTGGGGTGCGCCGTCCGCGGCGAGCCCGAGGCGGGCGCGGAGGGCGGTGAGGTCACGGGAGGCGAGGAAGGTGAGGAGGTGCTCGATGAGGGGCGCGACGGCGGATTTCTTGAGGGCGCCGAGGACGGCCTCGGTGCGTGCGGGTCCGCTCTCGCGGTCGAGGGAGAAGGTGGTGCCGGCGATGGCGTCGGCGGCGACGCCGAAGTGTCCGCAGACGGCGAGCCCGGCGCGGAGGGGGGCGAGGCGTGTGGCGGCGATGAAGTCCTCTGCGGGGAGGTCCAGGGAGGGATCGGCGGCCTCGACGAGGGTCTGGAGGTCACGCCGGGTGCGTCGGTCGATGTTGCGGGCGAGGCGTCTGGAGGCGTCGTTGAGCCAGGGCGCGGGGGCGTGCAGGAGGCGGAAGGCGGGGAGGTTGGGGAGCGGGCCGAAGAGGCTGATGAGGAGGTCATCGAAGGCGGCGAGGATGGCGGGCGCGTCGCGGCGCTCCATGAGGCCTGCGCCGTCGCGGAGGGCTTCGAGGGCGCGGGCGACGCGGAAGAGGTGAAAGGGGTCGTCGGCGCGCTCCAGGATGCCCTGTCCGATGACGAGGACGGGCTCGGGGGTGAAGAGGGGGAGGACGGCGTAGGGGTCGGAGGGGTGGTGGACGAGGTCCACGCCGAAGACGCCGAGGGCGCGGGCGAGGGCGGTGACCTTGAGGGCGCGGGGGTCCTGGGCGCGCTCGTCGATGCGGTCGGCGCGGCTGAGGCCGCGGGTGCGGAGGTCGTCGGGGTCGATCTGGGCCGCGGGCTCCCAGAGGACGGCGAGGAGGCTCCTGCGGAGCCCGCCTGCGCCGTGGGGGAGGAGGTGGAGGCGGAGGTCGTCGGGGGAGAGCCGCCCGGCCTGCCCCTGGAGGAGGCGGGCAGCGGCGTCGGGGCGAGGGGGCGGGATGTTGAGGTCCGCGATCTGATCCCCGAGGCCGAGGTAGACGAGGGCAGCGGCGATGGCGCGCAGCGCGTCGAGGTCGCCGCGGAGGGCGTGTATCCTGGCGAGGTGGGGGTAGAGGCCGAGGTGCCAGGGGTCTGCGGTGATGGCCTCGCGGTGCGCGTCGAGGAGCCAGTCGAGGCGGTCGTTGAGGAGGCGCGCGTTCATGGGCGCGGCGGTGCCTCGTCCCGCGAGGGGGTCCGCGAGGCGGATGAAGCCGTCGAGGGCGGGGCCGCTGAGGGGTTCGAGGTCCTGGGCGCGGAGGTAGAAGGCGAGGGCCTCCTGGCGTCGTCGGAGGTGGACCTCCAGGAGTTCGGCGATGGTGAGGGCGAGCTCAGGGCGAGGGTTCAGCTCAAAGAGGTCTTTGTAGAGGTCGCAGGCGAGGGCGTAGTCTCCGAGGTGGAGTCGCGCCCGGGCGAGGCGTTCGCGAGCGGTGGGGTGCTCGGGCTGGAGGCGGAGGAGGTCCTGAAGGGCGAGGGCGGCGTCCTCGGCGCGCCCGAGGTGGGTGAGGAGGAGGTCTGCGTGGAGGTCGAGGAGGTGCGCGCGGCGCGCAGGATCGTCGTCGTGCTCGTCGCGGAGGAGGAGGCGCCTGTGGAGGGCGGTCTCCAGCTCGTCCATGGCGCCGACGAGGGCGGCCTGGTCGATGACGAGGTCGAGGGTGTCGATGGCGTCGGGGGCCAGGAGGAGGAGGCGTTGGAGGAGGTCGTGCGCGCGGGCGGGGTCGGCGCGTCCGGCGAGGCGGGTCGCCTCGCGGAGGAGCTGGAGCTGGGCGTCTCCGGGAGGGAGGCGGTCGAGGCGTCGTTCGAGGAGTTCGAGGAGGCGGCGCTGGGTCTGGAGGTCTTCGGCGCCGCGGTAGAGGTGGGCGAGGGCGTCGAAGGCGTCGTCGTGTGCGGGGTCGAGGTGGACGATCTCGCGGAGCAGCTCGGCGGCCTCCTGAGGCTTGTGGAGGTGATCGCGGAGGATGCGGGCGGCCTCCTGGAGGTGGAGGAGGCGCTGGGAGTCGTCGGGCGCGTCCTGGGCAAGCTCGCGCTCGAGCTGCGCGGCGAGGCTCCAGTCCTGGAGCGCCCTGGCGGTCTGGGCGAGCATGAGGCGCGCGACGATCTGGGTGGGGTCGAGGGCGAGGACCTTGCGGAGGATCTCCAGGGCGTCTTCGAGGCGCTCGATGCGGAGGTAGACGTTGGCGATCTTGATGAGCGCGACGACGCGCCGCGCGCTGTCGCCGGAGCGGGCCTGCTGGAGGTAGAAGGTGAGGAGGCGGGCGTGGGCCTGCTCGCGCTGGAGTGCGCGCTCCAGGCCCCACTCGGCCTCGCGGTCGGAGAGGTCCAGCTCCAGGGCCTGCTGCCAGAGGGAGGTGGCGTCCTGGTCGAGGCGCTCGCGCAGCTGCGCGGCGCGCTTGAGGAAGGCGAGCTTGTCCTCGCGGTCGAAGACGCGCTCCGCGAGGGCCTCCAGCATGTCGGCCTCGTCGTTCGGGAGGTGGAGGCGCTGGAAGAGGCGGACGAGGCAAGCGCGGCTGTGGACGTTGTCAGGGGCGCGGTCCAGGAGGGCCCTGTGGAGGGCGACAGCCTCGTGGAGCTGGTCCTGATGGACCTCCTTGATCCAGGCGAGGGCCTGGGTGAGGGCGGTGATGACGGTGGGCGGGACGCGGAGGGTCATCCAGGCCTCGTAGTGCTCTGCGAGGTCCTGAAAGCGCTGGCTGCGGTGGAGCAGCTCCGCGATGCCCCAGAGCGCCGGGGCGAAGCCCGGCTGGAGCGCCAAGGCGAGGTGCAGGGCCTCCAGGGCGCCCTCGCCGTCTCCGAGACGCTCGCGGCGGAGGGTGGCGGCCTCCAGGGCGAGGCGGACCGCCTCGGCGCGCTCCTGGGCGGCGACACGCGCGGCGCGGTCGAGGAGGTGATCCGCGAGATCGGCCCACTCGCCGCGGGCGCGGAGGAGGTCTTCGAGGGCGTCCTGGGCGGCGTTGTAGTCGGGGAAGGCGGCGCAGAGGTCCGCGAGGATGGCGCGAGCGCGGCGCCAGTCGCGGACGCGGGAGACGCAGAGCTCGGCGGCCTCCATGGCGAGGTCGCGCCGGGTGGCCTCGGCCTCGGCGCCCTGGGCCTGCTGGAGGAGGAGATCGACGACGGCGCCCCACTCGCCGCGGGCGGTGAGGAGGTTCTTGCGCAGCTCGACCGCAGCGGCGTCGCCGGGGCGGAGCTGGAGGAGGAGGTCGTAGGCGCGGAGGGCGGCGTCGTGCTGGTTGGTCTGGGTGTAGAGGCGGGTGAGCCACTTGAGGCTGCGGGTGGCGGCCTCCAGGGCCGCCCTGCCCTCCCGTGTGTGCTCTCCGACGTCGCGAGCCAGCTCGCCGCCGAGGCTGACGACCTGCTCCAGGATCTGGGCGGCCTCCTGGCCCCAGCCGTAGAGGCGGTAGAGGTGGGCGAGCTCTTCGAGGTGATCCAGCTCGGGGTCGGTGGACTCCAGGAGGCGGAGGTAGTGGGAGATGGCCAGCTCGAACTGGGCGTGGGAGGCGGCGAGGCGGGCGGTCTTGAGGTGGAGCGCGCGGCGGGCGGCGGGCTCCAGGCCGGGGGCCTCGACGCGCTGGGCGTAGAGGTCGGCGGCTTCGGGGTAGTGCCTGGCGATGAGGAGGACGCGCTCCAGGGCCCGGCTCCAGGGTCCGGCGTGGCTCCAGGCGCAGGCTTGTCGGTAGGCGTGGATGGCGGGCTCGACGTCGCGGAGGAGCAGCTCGTGGACGGCGCCGCGGAGGAAGCAGGCCATGGCGCGCTCGGCGGCCCAGGGGGCGTCGGGGTCGGGGTCGCGGTCGCGGGCGGTCTCGGCGTAGAGGAGGAGGAGGGTCGCGGGGTCTTCGGAGCGGAGCATGAGGCGCTGGAGCTCGAAGCGCGCGGGGGCGCAGTCGGGGGCCAGCTCCAGGCTCTGGCGGAGGCAGGCGCGGGCGTCGTCGAGATCGCCCGCGCGGAGGGCGGCGCGGGCCTGCTCGACGAAGAGGAGGGCGCGGAGGGCGGTGTCGGTGACGAGGGCGTTCTGGCGGTTGATGACGCTGGAGACGGCGCTCCACTCGCCGCGCCGCCGGGCGAGGCGCTCCTGGGCGCGGAGGAGGAGGAGGTCGTGGCGCCGGACGCCGAGGGCGTCCTGGAGGGCGGCGGAGGCTTCGTCGTGGCGTCCTGCGCGGGCGTAGAGATAGGCGAGGCGGTAGAAGCGCGCGGCGACCTTGCGCTTGAGGAGCTTGCGCCGGGCATCGCCGCGCGCGAGCTGGGCGCCGCGCTCCAGGAGGAGGGCGAGCTGTCCGCGGAGGCCGTCGATCTCGAGGGCGGGCTCATCGCGGGTCCAGCCGAGGAGCTGGATGCCGCGGTAGGCGTTGAGGAGGGTGGGGTCGAGGGCGAGGGCGTCGGCGTAGAGGGCGGCGGCGCGGTCGTCGCGCCCGGCGCGGCGGAGGGCCTCGGCGGTGTCTGCGAGGAGGAGCGCGCGGAGCGGGTTGGCGGCGGGGTCGTCGCCCGAGGCGGCGATCAGGGCGTTGAGGGAGCGCTCGTAGCCTTCGAGGTCGCGCTGCTGGAGCTGGTGCCTGGCGAGGTTGAGGGGGAGGAAGGGGTCCTGGACGTTGAGGAGGGCGGCCTCTTCGTAGAGGGCGCGGGCGGTGTCGGGCTCGCCCTGGGCTTCGCGGAGGACGCCGATCTCGAAGCGGAGGGAGGAGAGGACGCTCTGGGCGTCGGGATCCTCGCGGAAGCCGAGGCGCTCGGCCTGGAGGAAGGCGTCTTCGAGGGCCTCCTCGTAGGCCTCCCGGTCGCCTGCGCGGAGGCACTCGATGAGGCGGCTGCGGAGGGCGGGGAGGTAGAGGGGGGCCAGCTCGGCGGCGCGGAGGTCGAGATCGAAGGCGACGGTGCGCCAGCGGTCGCCGGTGAGGCGGAGGACGTCGGCGGCCTCGTGGAGCCAGGCGGCGCGGAGGCGTGGGTTCTTCTGGGCGAGGATCTCGCCGCGGAGCTCGAAGATGTACTGGCCCCAGGGGGCGGGGAGGTGCAGGTCCTCTTCGAGGCCGGGGAGGCGGGCCTGGAGGGTGCCGGTGAGCCCCGGGAGGGCGTCGTGGTTGGTGACCTGGCGTTGATCGACGACGAAGAGGCCGCTGGCCTCGTAGGGGTCTTCGAGGAGGGCGTCGGCGTCGAGGTGCTCGATCTCGTCCAGCTCCGCGAGGGCGTGATCCAGCTCGACGAGATCGACCTCTCCGAGGGAGGCGACGTGGGCAGTAGGCGGCGGCGGGGCGTCGGAGGGGGGCAGCTCCAGGGCGTCGAAGTGCAGCTCGTGGAGGCCGGTGCGCTCGGCGGGCGGGGAGGCGTGGACGATCTGGGGGGTGGGCTCATCGGGCCAGGCGGGGGCCGCCGGGACGGTGGGGGCGGGGACGTAGGCCTGAAGCTCATCGCTGGAGCGCGAGCGCTCGCGCCAGCGGGCGAGGCTGCGCTGGGCTTCGGTGCGGACGCGAGCGCGGATGTCGGAGTGCCTGGCGAAGTCGGTGGCTTCGGGCAGCTCTCGGGTGGCGCGATCGGGGGGATCGTGCTCCAGGTCGGGCTCGGGGTGCGGTGCGAAGCGGGGGGGAGGTCCGGGGGGGACGAGATCGGCGGGGCGTGTCGCGGCCTCGTGGGGAGGCGGGATCATCGCGGGGGAGAGCTCGATGATGTCGAACTCTCCCGTGAAGAAGGGGTCTTCTTCAAAGGCCGCGTCGATGGGGTTGGAGTTATCGTTGGGGTTGCGTTTGTCACTCATCAGGCGCGCAGCTCATAGCCCGGTCCGGGTGCTCACGCGAGTATTGAGCGAGCGCCCCGGGGTGTCAACGCTCCAGCTCGTCAGCGATCACCGAGCGGGGTGCTCCGGAGGTGGGGTCGGTGTCGAGCGCGTCGGCCTCGAAGGCTTCGAGGAGGTTGGCTTCGATGAGGGCGAGCTTGAGGCGTGTCTCCATGGAGGCGTTGGGCGCGAACTCCAGGGCCTCATGTCCGGCGAGGCTGCGTCCGTGGAGCATGCGGATGACCTTCTCCTCCAGGGGGGTGAGGAGGCGGGGATCGGGGGGTACGTGTCCCTCGTCAGCGGCGGTCTCCACGCGCTCCTCGACCGTGGTGGTGGAGGAGAGGCTCTCGTGGAGGCGCTCGTTGTTGCGGGGGTCCTTGTTATCTTTATTCATGTTGCTCAAGGCCAACCTCGTCGGAGCAGGGAGCCGTGGAGGGAGAGGCTGCGTTGTGTCGGTCGGGGGTGCGCGGCGTCCAGGGAGAGGTGGAGCCTTCGCGCGCGTGCTCGCACAGCGTCGCGCCATGGGAAGGGTTATACCGAGCCCCCCCGCTGGCGGCAACTTTTTAGCCAGGGCGCAGGCTCGCCAAGGTGGCTCGAAGGGAGTATGAGGGGGTGGATGAGGCGGGGGGACGGAGGAGCGCGGCAGCGCCGAGGGCGCGAGGAGGCAGGCGTGTCAAAGGGGAGCGGTGTGGAGATTGATCTGAGCGCGTCGCTGGCGCCGTTTATGGATCGGCTGACGACGAAGCGGCTGGTGCTGCGCCAGGGCTTGCTGGCGGAGGTGGCGTCGGAGCTGGCGCCGGTGCTCTCGCTGGAGTCGCCGCTGCTGGTGGCGGACGCGGTGACGTGGGAGATCGCGGGGGCGGCGGTGGAGGCGAGCCTCCAGGCGGCGGGTTACGGCGCGTCGCGTTGGATCGTGGCGCCGGCTCCAGGCGAGGAGGTGCCGGTGGCGGATGAGGCGAAGGTGGAGGCGCTGCGGGCGCACCTGGCCGCGTCGCCGCCGAGCGCGGTGATCGCGGTGGGAGCCGGGACGATCAACGACATCGCGAAGATGGCGTGCCACAAGGCGTCGGTGCCGTACGCGGTGGTGGCGACGGCGCCGTCGATGAACGGCTACACCTCCGCCATCGCGGCGCTGCTGACCGACGGGGTGAAGACGACGCAGCCGTGCGCGCCGCCGGTGGCGTGCCTGGCGGATCTGGATGTGATGGCGCAGGCGCCCTACCGGATGATCGCGTCGGGGCTGGGCGATCTGATCTCCAAGCCGGTGAGCAACGCCGACTGGCGCCTGAGCTATCGCCTGACGGGCTCGACCTACGCCAGCGACGCGATGGTGCTGATCGAGGCAGGGTCGGCGCTGCTGGAGGGCGCGGCGGCGCGGCTGCCGGCGCGCGATCCGGAGGCGGTGGGTCGCTTGACCGGGACGCTCTGCCTCTCGGGGCTGGCGATGAGCGTGGCGGGGTCGTCGGCGCCTGCGAGCGGCGGCGAGCACCTGATCAGCCACTACCTGGACATGACCCACTTCGCGCTGGGGGAGTCTCACGACTTTCACGGCTGCCAGGTGGGGGTGGGGACGCTGACGACGGCGGCGATGTACCGCGAGCTGGCGCGCCTGGACCCGGACGCCATCGACGTCGAGGCCCTGATCGCCGCCCGCCCCGCCTGGGCGGACTACGAAGCGGGGCTGCGGGCGCGCTTCGGGGTGCTCTTTGACGCGGTGCTGCCCCACGCCCGGGCGTCCTGGGCGAGCGACGCGGAGCTGCGCGAGCGGCTGGGGCGGCTGAAGGCCGAGTGGTCCTCCATCATGGAGGACGTCCACGCCTCGCTCCGCACGCCGGAGTCGATCCGCGACGAGCTGGTGGCCGGGGGCTGCCCGGTGACCTTCGCGGCGATCGGGGTGACGGGTGAGCGGGCGCGGCGCTCCATCGTGTATGCCCGGGACATCCGCTCCCGGTACACGATCCTCCACCTGGCGGGGGAGCTGGGGCTGCTGGAGGCGTGGGCGGACCGGATCCTGGGGGGTGAGCTGGGCGCGGCCTAGCAGCCCCAAGCGACGCGAGGCGGCGACCCTCCCGGGTCGTCGCCTCGCGTCGTGCGCTGCGGCGCTGCTCCGTGAGCGCCGCGGCGGGCTAGCAGCCCCGCGCCGTCCCGCGCTGGCGAGCGAGGACGAGGCGCGCGTTCAAGAAGGAGAGGAGCAGGTGCAGCCCCATCGCGCTCAACCCCACCCCAAGCGCCATCCCAAGCGTCAGCGCCACCACCACCGAGATCGCTTCCATGCTTCGCTCCTCGCATGTCCTGCGGCGCTCCCCTCTCGCGCGCACCCCGGGCGTGTTCTTGTCACGCACACCCCGTCAGGCGCGGCCTTGAGCGCTCTTCCTCCCCTCTTGTACTCCAGCCCGCAGGGCTGTCAAGCTAAGGCCCGGGGGGTCTCTGCGATGCGCCTCCCGTGACGGCAACCCCCCCGGCCCCCCCGTGACGGCAACCCCCCCGGCCCCGTAACCGCCGACTGCGCTACGCTTCATCGGCGGAACGGGGCCGGTCCCCCCCGTGACGGGGGGACACCGCCATGATCCTCGCTCCCTGCGGTCGCTCGCCATGTGCTCGCTGCGCTCGCT
>CAUJGC010000243.1 GCA_963169075.1 Myxococcota bacterium | reverse complement strand
CGTTGATCTTGATGAGGACGTTGCTGGCCTCCTGGTAATAGTCGCTGTTGATGTCGCCAGCCCCCGAGGCGTCCCGGCGCAGCGCCGCGAGGATGCGGCGGGTGTTCTGCACCTCCGCGTCGGGGATCGCGTTCAGCGCGTCGCTGTAGTCGATGATGCGGGTGACGTTGCCGTTGCAGTCCAGCGTGACGCGCTCCAGCACGCCCTTCCAGAGGTGCTCGCGCTCATCCAGGGTGAAGGCGGCGCTGAACTGGTACTGCTCGGCGGTCCGGTTGCGGTTCAGCGTGCGGGTGGTGGCGCGGGTGGCCGTGCGCGCGCTGGTGCCGTTGACGATGCTGTTGAGGACGCGGGTGAGGCTCCGGGTCAGCGTCAGCTGGTCATCCGCGATGTAGGCGTTGGTCTTGTTGGTGTCGATGCCGTCGGCGTCGGTGCCGCCCGCCAGCGCCATCTGATCCACGCAGGGGCGGTCGTTGGGGATCCCGCCGCCGGTGTTGGGGCAGGGGCCCTGGCTGCCGACGTTGAAGCCGATGACGTGGACCCGCGCGTCGGCGTGGTTCGTGCGGAGATCGACGATCTCTTTGAGCGTCGTCTTATAAGGGTAGTTGCTGTAGTCGTAGCCGTTGGTGTTGCAGTACGACGGGCAGGGGCCGATCTCGTTGGGGCCGCAGGGCGCGCAGTCGTCGTGGGTCGGGAAGCCGTCGGAGATGAGGATGATCTCCTTGGAGCGGCACGCCGAGAAGGTGTCGCCCGTCGGGTTGGCGACGCTCCTGGGCAGGATGTGCCGATCCAGCACCGTCGTGTTGGGCGTGTCGCCCAGGTAGGCGTTGATGTCCGCGAAGGCCGCCGCCAGCGGCGTCCCGCCGTAGGGGATGAACTCCGAGAGCGAGCGCTCAATGGCGGCCACCCGCCGCTTGCCCTCCTCCGGGTCGCTGAGATCACCGACCCACACCGCCGGGGTGACGGTCGCCCGCTCATCGCGCACGCCGAGGTTCCAGTTGTCCTCCTCCCAGTCCTGCGCGGTCTGCGGCCAGCTCCACTCGTCGTTGCTGGAGCGCTCCGTGTCCAGCGGGAAGAAGCCGAAGCGCACAAAGTCGCGGTTCAGGAAGAGGAGGCCCGACTCGTTGAGCTGCGACGAGTAGCGCGGCTCGAAGTGCGGGATCGGAGAGGCGTTGTCCAGCGCGAAGAAGTCTCCGGGGCCCGTGCGCGGCACCTCCTCGCACCAGAAGTTGTCGAAGCGGCCGCCCAGCACCTCGCGCGCCTGCACCGCGCGCGACTTCTGGAAGGTGAAGTTGTAGGAGAAGGCCGTGGTCGGCTGCGGTCGCGTCGTCGAGAGGTAGTCCGGGATCGCCGCGCTCAGCGGGCGGCAGCGGTAGTTGCCCGGGTTCACCTGGAGGCAGCTCTGACCGGTGGAGCAGTCCGCGTCGTTGTTGCACGTCACGTCGTACGCCGTGTTGGCCGGGTTGTAGACGCAGCCTGGATAGACGTTCTCGGCGTCCAGGAACTCCATCGACGCCGACGTGTCCAGCAGGATCAACACCAGCGGCGGCGCGCCGCGACGGATGTCGCTGGGCTCCTGCGCCGAGGCGGACGACGCAGCCGCCGCCGTCAAAAGGAGCCCTGCGAGGAGCGCCAGCCCGCGCGCGCTGCGACGGGCGACCAGGGGCTTGCGCTGAGGAGAGAAGGGGGAGCGTTGCATAGCGGACCTCATCCAGATAGGAGCTGCTCAGCGAAGCCTAACGATAGTAACCCTGACAATCCAGCGGACCCACCAGCGCCTGCGCCCAGTGCTCCGCCACCGCCCCCTGCGAGGGCTGGTTGTAGCGCAGCACATCCGCAGCGCCCGGCAGCTTGCCCACCTCGCCGCGCGACTCGAACGTGAAGCGCTTGAAGCAGAACGAGTCCGAGAACCCCGGCGCCTTCGGACCGTCCAGCGGATCGCGCATCGTCACCGTGAAGCGCGGCAGCCAGTCGGCGGGGCGCGCCTCCTGGAAGTAGCCCCCCTCCGCCGAGAGCCCCTGGCACTCCGCCGGGATCGCCGCCTGCTGGCACGCGGTGATGTTGGCCGTCGGCGCCATGAACATCATCCCGTTCGCCGCCACGTCCTCGGTCTTGAACGCGTAGGTCGGGCTGTTCTGCGCCACCCCGCCCTGGCCCAGCGTCGCCACGTCGCGCGCCCGGCTCAGGCGATGGATGTACTCCCAGTACGCCTGACCGTTGGTCCCCACCTGGTGGACCACCCGCGTCATCGCCCCCTCGCTCACATACTCCGCCTGCTTCGCCAGGCGGAGGTTGCGCGCGTTGCGCAGCTCGAAGGTCGTATGACGCAGCCCGATCACCCCCAGCGCCGTCAGCGCCAGGATCAGCGTCAACACCACGATCAGGGCGCTCCCGCGCTCCGAGGAGCGGTCGCGACGGCCCGGCTGAAAGATCTCTCGCGCTCGCATGGTGGCTCGCTCCTCAGTTGAGGCGTCGGAAGGCGATGTTGGTCAGCTCCACCCGCGTGTTCATCGTGAGCACGCGCGCCGAGCCCTTCGCCTCGCCGTTGATGTTGAACGTCAGGAGCGGGTCCGTCTCCGACTGGCGCGGCAGGTGCCGCAGGTTCCGATCCTCGCGCACCGTCCGCGCCGAGAGCAGCACCTCCGCCACCCGCGCCTTGTGCCACAGATCCCCGCTGGTCAGCGTCGCGAGCGGCACGTTGCCGTTGTGGTCGCCCCAGGTCCCGTCCGGGGTGAAGCTCGGCGTCGTCGCCGTCGGGGAGTCCGCGTCCACCCAGACCTGGAAGTCCGTGACATACTCCAGCACCGGCACCGCCGCGTCGCCGCCCTCCGGCGTCCGCAGCACCGCACCCGTGTTCGCGTCGATCTCCGCCCGCACCAGGTTCGACTTCGCCTCGTCCACCGGGTCGCGGCGCACGTCGTAGCGGATGATGTTCACCACCGCCACCTCGTAGCCCTCGCCGTTGACGCCCTCGATCCCGCACCCCACCCCGTTGTCGCGGGTCGTCAGGCCGATGCCCGTCACCGTCGCGTTGCCGCCGTTCCACGCCGCGCTCCCGATCGGCACCAGCTGCGCCGGACCCGACGCCGAAGACACCCTCAGGAGGCGACCCCGGCGGAAGAGCCCGTTGAACTGCTCCTCCGGCGAGGCGCCCAGCAGCCCCGAGAGACGCACGGGGTCCAGCTCGATGGTCCCGTCGCCGTTCACGCGCAGCGCCGGGAAGCTCGTGCTGCTGTCGAAGCTCCCCATCAACCACAGCGCGTCCGGCCGGATGTTCGGGTTGTCCGTCCCCTCACCCGGCGGCGAGTAGATCTCACCCGGCGGCGAGCCGCCGTCCAACACCCGCAGCGCCACCAGGTTGTCCGCCCCGATCCCCGCCGAAGGCTTCGGGCAGATCAGCGGATCGCGCCGCGCGTTCGGCGTCGCCAGAAACCCGGCCCGCTGAAGATCACCCGCCAGAAAATCCGACGCGAAGCGCAGGCTCCCCTGCGCATCCACCGTCTGATCCTGCACGTAGAAGACGTTGCTCACCGCGCTCGCCAGCCCCATCGCCGCCAGCA
>CAUJGC010000242.1 GCA_963169075.1 Myxococcota bacterium | reverse complement strand
GCGGCCGCCGGGGCCGCCGGCGCCCGCCCCCCCCCCCCCCCCCCCCCCCCCCCCCCCCCCCCCCCCCCCCGCCGGAGGCACCCTACAAAAAACAAAAATAGACATGCAGAGCATGTCTATTTTATGCGTTCAGGGTCGAGTTGCCTCCGGCGGCTGGGGGTCAGTGACCCCCAGACCCCCTCCTAGAGCGGCACCGGCGCGCTGAGGTAGAGGAGGCCGAGGCACATCTCGTCCTCCGAGCCCTCACCCAGCTGCACCGGGTTCTCCATCCCCATCGTGTTGTAGCGGCACGTCAGGCGGACCATGACGTCCGAGGGCAGCTCCTTGGGCTGCTTGTACCAGTAGGTGCGCTGCCAGTCGAAGTCCCAATCCGTGCTGTTGATGAGGCACTGGTTGGAGCCGTCCTTGGGGAGCAGCGTCTCGCCGCCCCGGTCGAACTCGAAGGCCTCGACCTTCAGGCTGCGACCGACGAGGTGCATGTGGGGGAAGGTGCCCCAGAGCTTGAGGTTGAGGGGACTCGTGTTGAAGTAGAAGTCCTGCACCACGCACCCCGTCTCCCCGATGGCCATCGGGTTGCCGCGCGCGTCGCGGGCCTCGGTGCCCTCGGGGGGGAGGGGGAGGCTGCGGTCGTCGCGGAGGTAGACGGTGTTGCAGGCTTCCGCCTCGGAGCCGTTCACGCCGGGAGGCACCGCGAAGGGCAGGTTGCCGATGAAGACCAGGGCGCCGTACTCCTGGGGGCGCTGCCCCTCGGGCATGAACCAGAAGCGCATCGCGGACTGGTCGGCGCCGTCGCCGCCCTCGGAGCGGTTGTAGTGCATCTGGAGCACGATGCGGGTGCCTGGCTCGAACTCGATGGCGGTGTTCGCCGGGAGCCCCGTCACGCCGCCGCCCGGCGCCCAGGCGCCGATGACGCTCTGGTCGGACACGCGGGCGTCCCCGAAGCACTCGTAGCCCGGCAGCGCGTCCTCGCCTTCCAGCTCGGCCAGGCGGCTGAGGTTCCCCTCGTCCCCCGGCACCGAGAAGGCCACGATGTGGTGCAGGATCGAGGGGTTGTCTGCGATCGTCTCGAAGCCCGTCATGTAGCGCGTCTGGGCGAAGCCCGGGTCGATGACGAAGCAGCGGTAATCGTCGGCGCGGTCCGCGCGCGGCGCATAGGCGACCGGGATGCGCGCCTCCACCACGTCGTCGTTGACCAGGCGCTCGGCGCCGATGTCCACGACCTTGGGCTCCTGAGGTACGTAGTCTGCGACGTCGCCCATGAGCTTGCCGTCGCTCATCCACTTTGAGAAGACGCCGATCTCCTCGGGGGTCAACGCCAGGCTCCCCTGGACCTCGACGCAGGAGTCGTCCAGGTCCCAGGGGGGCATCCGCCCGCTCTCGACCGAGGAGACGATCAGCGGCGCCAACGCCTGGACGTTGGCCGGGTCCGTGAAGTCATAGACCGCCGGGGCGATGCCGCCGGTGGTGTGGCACGCCATGCAGTTGTGATCCATCAGCGGGCGCAGATCCCGGTGGTAGGTGATCAGCCCCGTGTCGTCCACGCTGTTGTTGGCGGCGGAGTTGTTGACGCTGTTGTTGGCGGCGCTGTTGTTGGCGGCGCTGTTGTTGGACGGGGTGTCGCCCTTCGCGTCGCTGCCCTCATCCCCGCAGGCCGCGGCCAGGAGGAGGGAGAAGAGGAGGCCCGGGAGGGCCAGGGATCGCCAGCTCGAGTTCATCGCAAGGTGCTCCTTGGGAGGAAGAGGACCGTCCGCCTGCTGCCAGGGATTACGGCAGGTTGTGAGGCCAGCTTGTCAACTGACACCATCGCCAGGGCACACCATGACGCGCCTGGCGCGCTGCGTCAATACGGCGCACCCAAGCGCTGGAGGAAGCCCTCGACCTGCTCGCTGCGCTGCACGTTGCCGCAGCGGCGCCAGCAGATCGCCGCCGCGCGGAGCCAGCGCAGCCCCTCCTGGCGGGTCGTCTCCTCCAGCGGGCCGCGGTGGTTGATGTAGAGGCGCCCCAGCGACTCGTAGAACTGCGGCACCATGGGCAGGCTGGGCAGGTTCAGGTGGACGAGCCGGGAGTGGGTGATCGCCAGCGCCCGCTCCATGTCGCCCAGCTGCGCCCAGGCCCAGGCGTGCATGCTCTCCAGCCCGTCCGCCATCAGGCGCGAGCCTGCGCTGCGGATGCTCGCCTCCAGCGCGTTCAGGCGCCCGAAGATCCCCTCCAGGCGACCCTCCATGAGATCGTAGACCAGGAGCTGGAAGGAGCCGAAGAGCTCCGCCCAGCGCTCCCCCAGCGCCCGCGCCGTCCGCACGGCCTCCTGAGCGTGGTGCCGCGCGGAGGGGAGGTTCTCCTCGATGTGGAAGATCGTGCTCACGTCGGTGTGGTAGATCGGGATCCGGCCCAGGCGCCCCGAGCGCCGCGCCAGCTCGTAGACCTCCTCCTGGGTGCGCAGCGCCTCCGCCAGGCGGCCCATGTGGCTGTAGAGGAGGCCCTGGATGCGCAGCGCGCGGATGCGGAGGTCGATCCGGCTCCCCGCCTCCGCCAGCGCCAGGTCGAGCTGCTCCTGCGCCGCCTCGTGCTGCCCGCAGAGCATGTGCGAGAAGGCCAGCCGCGTCGCCCCCCGAAAGCGCTCCTCGCCGGGCTCGGCGCCCTCGGCGCCGCGGAGGGCCGCCTGGTTGCCTGCCTCGATGGCGCCGTTGGTGTTGGACCAGAGGGCCCAGGCGCGCCACCAGGCGCGGCGCCCCACCGGCCCCGCCTCCTCCTGGCGCGCCTCCAGCCGCGTCAGCAGCGCGCGCCAGCGCTCCACCTCGCCCAGGTTCTCATAGAGATCGCCCAGCACCTCGCCGACCTGGAGCGCCGCGTCAGCGTCGCGCTGGCCCAGGAGCGGCTCCAGGAGCGCGATGGCTGCGGGGGCGTCGCCCATCTCCAGCAGGAGCCTTCCGCAGCGGATCACCGTAGCGGCGCGGCGCGGATCGTCGGCAGGGAGGATGGCCAGGACGCGCTGGCCGAGCGCCGCGGCCTGCGCCGCCGAGCCCGTCCGGACCTCCCAGGCGAAGCCCCGGAGCCACCAGCTCGCCGCGCGCTCGTCGTCCCCCGCCTCGTGCCAGTGGTGGCCGATCCGGCCCGCCTCGGCGCAGCGGTCCTCTTCGCGCAGGCGCCCCTCGCGGACCTCGGCGGCCTGGCGGTGCATCCGGCGCGCGCGGCGCGCGCCGAGCCCCGCCAGCAGCGTCTCGCGCAGGAGCGCGTGGGGGAAGAGGAGCGGCTCCCCCGGGCCGCGACCCTCCTCCAGCAGGCCCGCGTCCAGCATGTCGTCGAGGTCTTCGTCCAGGCGGTCCGCCTCGGGCTGGCTCGCCACCGCGTCGGCCAGGAGGGTCGCGTCGAACTCCTCCCCCAGCACGGCCGCCCAGGCCAGCCACTCGCGGGCCTGGGCCGGGCGCTGGGTTCGGGCGAGGCGCGCCTCCAGGCTGGCCTCCAGGATCGAGCGCAGCGAGGCAGGCACCTCCCCGCCCTCCCCCGTCCGCAGCGTCGAGGCGCTGGTCAGGCCAGGCGGGGTGGAGTCGGTCCCCTCCAGACCGGCGCTGGAGCGGACCAGGTGCTCTGCGAAGAGGGGGTTGCCCCGGGCGCGATGCGCGATCCGGTGCGCCAGCGCCG
Organism: Myxococcota bacterium; assembly: GCA_963169075.1. Classification (GTDB taxonomy): domain Bacteria; phylum Myxococcota_A; class Bradymonadia; order Bradymonadales; genus CAUJGC01. The sequence goes on along the minus strand of CAUJGC010000242.1, from coordinate 3,587 downwards.
GGGCGATCCCCTGCGCGGCCAGCCCCCGGGCCAGCGTCTCGGGCTCCAGCGCGCCCAGCGTCAGCGTCCGCCGGAGCTGGCCCTCAAAGCGGGCCGTGCGGTTGAGCGCCGCCTCGAAGGCGGCGTCTCCAGCGCCGCGGGTGCTCGTCGCCAGCACCAGGAGCGGCCAGGGCTCCAGGCTCGCCTCCAGGAGCAGCACCTCCAGGAAGGCCACCATCGCCACCCCGGCGGCCTCGACCTCGTCGAGCACCAGCACCACGGGGCGGGCGCGCCCCAGGCGGCGCAGCGCCCGCACGAGGAGGCTCGCGTAGCGCCCCTCCCGGTCCGCCGCCCCGGAGCCGCCCGGCGTCGGGCGGAGGAAGGCGACGATCTCGGCGACCTCGGCCTCGTCCGCTTCGCCCTGGCGGCGGAGCCACTCGCGGGCGGCGCCTTCGACGGCGCTCGCGCCGCGTCCGATGGTCCCGAGCAGGTGATCCAGGGCGCCGCGCAGCCCGTCCCAGGCCCCCGCGCCGCGCACATGCCCCGCGAAGATGTGGAGCGCCCGGCCCGACTCCGCCAGCTCCAGGCCGAGCTGACGCGCCAAGGCCGTCTTGCCGACCCCCACGCCGCCGCTCAAAAGGACCACGCGGAGCGCGCCGCCCTCCACCTCGGCGGCCAGCCTGCGCAGACGCTCCAGCTCGGCCTCGCGGCCCCAGAGGCCGCGCCCGGTGGAGAGCGCCAGCTCCGTCTGGGCCTCCACCAGCGACTCCATCGTGGGCGCCCCTGACGGCGCGGTCGCTGCGCTGCCCGCGTAGGCGCGGCTCCACGCCCAGGTCTCCCAGCGCACCGGCGCCCGGAAGCGGCGCAAGGCCGCCAGGGCGTCGGCGGCGACGGCGTAGCGCGCCTCGGGGCGCCGCTCCAGCAGCCGCATCACCACCTCGATCAAGCCCTCCGGCACCCCGGCGACGTCGCCGGGCCATGCGGCGTCCTGGCTCGCCTTGGCGACCATCACCTCCAGCGCGCGCCCCTCAAAGGGGTGGCGCCCCGTGAGCATCCGATAGAGGATCACCCCCACCGGGTAGAGATCCAGCCCCGGCCCCGAGAGCACCTCGCCCATCCCCTGCTCCGGCGCCATATAGAGCGGCGTCCCCAGGCTCTCCCCCTGCCGCGTCAGGCGCTCGCCGTCCTCCGGCTCCATCGAGGCCGCGATCCCGAAGTCTGTCACCCGCGCGATCAGGCGCCCGTCCCCCAGGCGCTGCACCAGGATGTTCTCCGGCTTCACGTCCCGATGCAGCACCCCGCGGGCGTGGACGTGGGCCAGCGCCTCCAGGAGCTGCCCGCAGAGCTCCCCGGCCTCTGTCGGCGTCAGCGCCGAGGTCTGGAGCACCCGCTCCAGCGAGGGCCCCTCCACCAGCTCGCTCACCAGAAAGTAGCGGTCCCGCTCCTCGCCCCACCGCCCGAAGTCCAGCACCTGCACGATGTGGGGGTGGCGGATCTGCGAGGCCAGGCGCGCCTCCCGCAAGAAGCGCGGGAGCAGGCTGCTCGGCCCCTCCTGCCACACCACCTTCAAGGCCACGCGGGCCTGATCCACCAGCCGCCGCGCACGAAAAACCGCCCCCATCCCACCTTCACCGAGCAGCCCCTCCACCACATAACGACCGTCTATGGTGGTCCCCACCATGGAGTCGATCTGCTCTGCTCGCGTGTGATGTCCCATGCTGTGCTGTGCCCGCCTCGCTGCCCGCTGTCCTTCCCCCAGGATAGGCCCCGCCTGCGCAGCGTCAACCCCCCCGGGGGCGTAACGTCGGGCTCGGGCACCCGGCCCGACGAACGCCCCCGGTCCCCCCCGTGACGGGGGGACACCGACGGGTCGCGGGGGGCTGGGGGGGGGGCTGGGGGGGGGCTGGGGGGCGATCCTGGCGTGTTCCGCATGTGGAGCACGGGCATGCGCGCGTGTATGAGCGTGATCGCGCGTGGAACTACTGCATACACGCGTGTATGAGCGTGATCGCGCGTGGAACTACTGCATGCACGCGTGCAGCGCACATGATCGCGCGTGGAACCACTGCATGCACGCGTGCAGCGCACATGATCGCACGCGGAACCACTGCATGCACGCGCGCATGCAGTGGTTCCGACGTGGAAGGGGTGTCTGCGACGCCTGCATGGGCTCCTTCTGCGTGGAACGAGCCTCATGCGCGTGTGTTCGCGCCTGATCCGCAAGCGCGCTGCCGGAGGTCGCGGCAGGCCCCCGGGCCGTCCCCGGTGGGGCCATCTAGGGCACGAACGTCGCGGTGTCCCCCACCTCGACCACCCGGGTCGTGTCCCCCAGGAGGACCAGCTTGTTCTCCAGGAGCAGCGCGTCCTGACGTGGCGCCCAGGCCTGCGGGGTCTCGGCGGCGATCTCTGCGCGCGTCTCGGGGATCAGGCGACCAGCCTTGACGTCGATCACGACGAAGCGGTGGTAGATGTAGTCCCCCGACGTCTCCCCCCAGAGCACCGCCTGGAAGCGCCCCGAGGCCGAGGCCAGCCCGAGCTGGAGGCCGCATCCTTCGGCCCACTCCGTCCCCTCCAGCGGCTCCGTCTCGACCGGGAGGGCCTTCCCGTCCGGCAGGATCACCGCGCACGCCTGCTGGTCCAGGCTCAGCTCTTCCCGGGGTGGGTGCAGCGCAGGCGCGGCGGCGTAGCAGCGCTCCGCCTTCACGGTGGCCTCGCAGGGCGCCTCGCGCTCGTCGATGCTGACGCCGCCCTCGACCGCGTGGCTGGTCCGATCCACCTGCCAGATCTCCTGCACGCTCATCATGTTGTCGTTGCGATCCTGCAAGATCACGCACACCGTCTCGCCCACCACCCGCACGTCGGTCGAGGCGATGAGCTGCACCTCCTCCGACGCGTTGCACCCCTCTCCCCCGGACTTCGGCAGCGACGTCTTCGCCCCCACCGCGCCGCGCTCCATGTCCACCTCCACCAGCTCGCGCCCCGCCAGCACCCAGGCCCGCCCCGGCCCGTCCGCTGCGATCCCCGAGCCCCCCTCCACCCCCAGCGCCACCCGCCGCACCTCCTCCCCGCTCGGGCCCCACACGCGCACCTCGCCGTCCACGACCGACCAGGCCAGCCCGCCCGCGCTGTCCTCCTCGCCATCGGAGCCCGCCCCCTGCGGCCCGAAGCGCTCCGGGTTGGAGTCCAACGCCCGCTGGCACGGACACCCTGGCGCCACCCACGCCAACACCGCCACGCTCCACAACACCGCCACGCTCGTCCGCTGCTTCACCATCACCTGCTCCCGCCGTGTTCGATCGTATGCACGCCCAACGCCCAGGCTACGCGGGGTGGTCGGAGGGCGCAACCCCCCCGGCCCCGTAACGTCCTGCTCCGCTGCGCTTCACAGGACGAACGGGGCCGGTCCCCCCCGTGACGGGGGGACACCGACGGGTCGCTGGCGAGCGAGCGCAGCGAGCGAGGGGTGGCGAGCGAGCGTAGCGAGCGAGGAATGGCGAGCGAGCGTAGCGAGCGAGGGATGGCGAGCGAGCGCAGCGAGGGAGGTCGGTGTCCCCCCGTCACGGCTCATACTTCTACAGAACGTGGCGAGTTGTTTGTGGTAGCCTGCC
>CAUJGC010000241.1 GCA_963169075.1 Myxococcota bacterium | reverse complement strand
GGCGCCGCTCCTGCGCGGCGGCGGACCGCCGCCGCTCCTCCGCAGGGAGGGGGAGGAGCCCGCCTGCGGGCTCCTCCTCCTCCCGCGGGCGCGGGAGGCCCTGCGCCAGCAGGGCGCGCCGCGCGGCGGGCGCCTCCGCCTCGGGGACGCGGAGGGACCAGCCCTCGCGCCCGGCGTGGGAGGCCGCCGGGCGGAGCCCGGCGGCCTCCAGCGTGACCAGGAGTTCTTGCGTCTCGGCCTCGGTGAGGCCGCGCTGGATCTCCTCCTCGCAGGCGCCTGCGAGGAGGGCCAGGAGGAGCGCAGCAGGGAGGAGCAGGGGAGGTCGGGTGCGGGGCATAGGCGGCTCGCGTCGCGCGTCGTTCAAGCCTGCCCAGGATAACGCGCCCTCTCTAAGACGCAAATAAGATCTCTGCGGCGCGCTCCAGCGTCACCACCCGACGCCGCGCCTGGAGCGCGGCGAAGACGGCGCGCCAGAGCGCCTCCTTCGCCGCCCAGGGCACCCGCAGATCCGGCTGACGCGCGGCGAAGGCCGCAGGCACCCCGGCGTCTTCGGCCCCCAGGAGGTCGATGGCGTGCAGCTCCAGCTGGAAGAAGCTCGGGTGGGTCCTATCCAGGAGCGGCCCAAGCGCCCGGAAGCCCCGAGCCCCCACAAGGTGCAGGCTGGTGCCGATGAGGGGGAAGCGCAGCCCCGGCAGCACCGCCATCGGCAGCTCGGGGAGGCTGGCCTCTGCTTGGCGGGCGCGCCGCCAGGGCGCGCCGAGCGCCGCCCGGTAGGGCCCCAGCGGCGTCCGCAGCGTCTCCAGCCGGGTGAGCTGGGAGCGGCTCGGCTCCCCTTGCGCCCAGCGCGCCGCCATCACCGCCGCCTTGGCTGCGTAGTAGGGCGGGCAGGGCAGGAGCGAAGAGTCATAGCGGTAGCCCTGCCGCGCGACCTCTTGCAAGAGACTTGCATCCAGGTTGTAGCCCGGCGTCCGAAACCCCGCCACAGGCCGCCCCTGAGCCGCCGAGATCGCCTCGCCTGCGGCGGCGATCTCCTCCTGGCGACGCCCCGGGGCCAGCGTCCGGAGGTTGTAGGGGTGCGTGTGGGAGTGGTTCCCCAGCTCATGCCCCCGGCGCGCCGCCTCCTCCAGGAGCCGCCGCACCCACGGAGAGGCCAGCAGATCCTGGCCCACCACAAAGAGCGTCGCCCGGAGCCCCGCCTCCTCCAGCAGCGCCAGCAGCCGCGGCACCGCCAAACGGAAGATCGGGTCGGCGTCCAGCGCGGGAGCCACCCGGGGCGCGAGGCCGTGGATGGCCGCGTAGCAGCCCAGGCTGTCCAGATCGACGCTCACCGAGGCCAGCCGCGCCACGTCAGCGATCCTTGATGCGGATGTGCCACACCAGCCGCCCGATCCCCTTGAGGACGTTGGGCACCCGCCGCGCCAGCGCGATGGAGGGCTGGCGCTTCTCGATCACCTCCACCGGGATCTCCACCACCCGCAGCTCCATGCGCTGCGCCCGGATCACCAGCTCGCTCGCGAAGAGGTCCTTGTTGACCACGCACTTGTGGACCACCCCAAGCACACGCTCCTTCTTGAACGCCTTGAGCCCGTGGGTGTCCGTCCCCCGGAAGTCCAGGAAGATCCGCAGCAGGAAGTTGATCACCAGCGTGGCCGAGCGGCGGTAGACCGGCCGCTTGTCCAGCGAGCGATCCAGCACCTTCGACCCCACCACCATGTCGGCCCCGGCTTGCAGCTCTCGCCACGCCCGCTGGTGGAAGTCCGCGTCACACAGGTCGATCTCATCGCAGATGACCACCGCCCCCCGCGCGTCCAGGATGCCTGCCCGCAGCGCCTTGCCGTAGTCTGGCTCCGGCGCGTGGATGATCCGCAGCTCCGGGTGCTTCTGCATCAGCTTGTGGGCGATCTCGGTGGTGCGATCCCGGCTGCCGTTCTCGGCCAGGATGATCTCGTAGGTCCACGGGACCTCCTCCAGCGCCTCGCTCAACCCTGCGATGGCAGACTGGAGGATGGCCTCCTCGTTGTAGACCGGGATGACGATGGAGACGTCGGGGGTTGCGCCTGGGGTGTTCGGGGCCATGAAGCGAAGCGGAGCCTCCAGAGGGGGTGGGGGTGTCGTGGGCGACGCAGCGCCCTGCCCGCGCAGGCGTTATTACCTAGCCGAATCGGCGGGCTCTGGCAAACCCGACACGCGGGACCACCACGTCGCCACCGCCTTGGGGTCGCGCGCCGCGCCCTGCGCCGGGATCTTCTCGGCGTCGGGCCCGACCGCGCCCACCGCCAGGATCGCGAACCCCTGCTCCGAGGACGTCAGCGTCACCACCCGCTCCCCCTTGTCCCGCCGCGGCCAGTAGGTCGGATCACCGGAGCGCAGAAACGACTCGCCGGGCCCCAGCAGCGCCGTCAGCTCCATCCGCAGCCGCTCAAAGCGCTGCTGGCTCTCCTGCACGTTCGGCGGCTGCGGGGCCGAGGTCCGCAAAAGGTAACCCTGCACCTGCGCCGAGGCGTCCGTCACATACTCCAGCTCCGCGAAGCGCCCCCCCTGGAGCTTGCAGATCGTCCCGCCGCAGGCCTCCTGCACCGGCCCCAGCGACGCCCCGGGGGTGATCGCGCCGTGGTAGGAGAGCGCCGCGTGGGGCTGGGGCGGCGGCGCCTCCTCCTGGCACCCCGCCCCGGTGAGGAGCGCCGCCAGCGCGATCAGGATATAATGCTTTTTGAGGTTCATTTTGTGGATTTATGTGTTATTTTGTATTGTCTTTGTCGTCAGCTGCGATGAGCGGCGCCGGATCGCCCGCGCCCAACGCCGCCTGCGCCATGCGCCGCGAGCGCCCGTGCGCCGACACCGGGTGCGCGATGCTGGTCTGCACCCGATGCTCCAGCGTCAGCTCCGGGCGCGCACCGGGCTGGAGCGTGAAGAAGGTCAGCTCCGGAGACGCCTTGTAGCGCCAGGGCCACGACGCGCTCCCCAGCCCCCGCGACACATAGAGCACCGTGTCGTCGATCAGATAGCCGCCCCCTATATAATGGATACCCAGCCGCGTCGTCAGCAGCTTCGCCATCCCCGGCACGTTGAACTGGAGCCCGTGGGTGTGCCCCGAGAGGATCGCGTCAGCTCCCGCCGCCGCCACCTTCGGACCCAGCGAGGGCACATGGCAGAGCGTCAGGCGGAAGAGATCGTCCTGCGCCTCCGCGAACGCCTGCGGGATGTCGTCGTGCCTCGTCACCGCGTCGTCTACACCCACCAGCCGCACCGTCCGACCCTGCGCCGAGGTGAACACCTCCGACACGTTCGAGAGCAGCCGCACCGCGCTCCGCGAGAACGCCGCCTCCGCCAGCGCCGTGCTCGCCCAGTGATCGTGGTTCCCCAGCGTCGCGAACGCTGGCGCCTCCAAAGCCCCCAGCGCCTCCACGCACGGCGCCAGATCCCGCTTGTCGTAGCCCACATAGTCCCCCGTCAGCACCGCCAGCTCCACCCCGTGACGGTTCACATAGGCCGAGAGGTCCTCCACATGGCGCGGCTTGACCCAGCGACCCAGGTGGATATCGGTGATGTGGGCGATCACCATCCCCGCAGACCGAGCGTCGACCCGCGGGTGGCGCAGCGTGAAGTGGTTGACCTCGACCTTCTTGAGGGGATTGATCATCGCTTGATTGATCCCGGTGGGCGCCCCACCTTACAATATCTTGTCCGTTTGTTGGGGGCCGCGGCCGCCTGAACGGGAGCTTGAAAACCACGCCTCGCGCCAGCCCAGGACAGAGCAGCGGTGTACAACCCCGAAAACCCCCTCATCGTCCAGTCTGATCGCACGGTCCTCCTTGAGACGGCCTCCCCTCGCTTCGAGGAGGTCCGCGATAAGCTCAGCGTCTTCGCGGAGCTGGTCAAGAGCCCCGAGCACATCCACACCTACCGCATCACCCCCCTCAGCCTCTGGAACGCCGCCGCCCTCGGCGTCTCCGCCGCTGAGGTCCGCGGCGTCCTCGAAGGCTACGGCAAGTTCGACGTCCCCGGCAACATCCTGGCCGATGTGGACGAGTACCTCGCCCGCTACGGGCGCCTCAAGCTCGTCCTCCACGACGAGCACCTCCACCTCGTCAGCGAGGACCACGTCCTCCTCGAAGAGGTCTGCGCGCAGCGCGCCATGCAGGAGTATATCATCGGACGGGTCGGGCCTGGCAAGGTCGCCGTCCGCGCCGACCAGCGCGGCTTCATCAAGCAGGCCCTCATCAAGATCGGCTTCCCCGTCGAAGACCTCGCCGGATACCTCACCGGCGACCCCTGGCCCATCGAGCTTCGGGACACCACCCTCGAAGGCGAAGGCTTCGGCCTCAGACCCTACCAGGATGAGGCCGTCGGCGCCTTCTACGCAGGCGGCTCCGTCCAGGGCGGCTCCGGCGTCATCGTCCTCCCCTGCGGCTCCGGGAAGACCGTCGTCGGCATCGGCGCCATGCACCGCGTCGGCTGCAAGACCCTCATCCTCACCACCAACACCACCGCTCTCCGCCAGTGGCGCGACGAGATCCTCGACAAGACCTCCCTCGACCCCCAGGACATCGGGGAGTACAGCGGCGTCGAAAAGACCGTCCGGCCCGTCACCCTCACCACCTACCAGATCCTCACCTACCGCAAGACCAAGGACGGACCCTTCGTCCACTTCAACCTCTTCGAGAAAGAGAACTGGGGCCTCGTCATCTACGACGAGGTCCACCTCCTCCCCGCACCCGTCTTCCGCGCCGTCGCCAACCTCCAGGCACGGCGACGCCTCGGCCTCACCGCCACCCTCGTCCGCGAAGACAACAAGGAAGAGGACGTCTTCAGCCTCATCGGACCCAAGAAATACGACGTCCCCTGGCGCGTCCTCGAAAAACAAGGCTTCATCGCCAAGGCCACCTGCGCCGAGATCCGCGTCCCCTGGGGCGACGACAACCTCCGCATGGAGTACGCCCTCGCGGAGCCCAACCGCAAGTACCGCCTCGCCGCCACCAACCCCGCCAAGCTCCGCGTCCTCCAGCGACTCCTCAAAGACCACGAGGACGACCGCGTCCTCATCATCGGACAGTACCTCGAACAGCTCGACGACATCGCCCAGCTCATCCAGTGCCCCCTCATCACCGGACGCACCCCCCAGGGCGAGCGCGAGCTCCTCTACGAGCGCTTCCGCACCGGCGAGCTGCCCCGACTCATCGTCTCCAAGGTCGCCAACTTCGCCGTCGATCTCCCCGACGCCAACGTCGCCATCCAGATCTCCGGCACCTTCGGCTCACGACAAGAAGAAGCACAGCGCCTCGGACGCGTCCTCCGACCCAAGAAACACGAGAACGAGGCCCGCTTCTACACCATCGTCACACGCGACTCCAACGAGCAGGACTACTCCGCCAAGCGACAGCTCTTCCTCACCGAGCAGGGCTACCGCTACGAGATCATCACCGCTGACCTCCCCCCGAGCCCCCAACCATGACCGCTCCCCTCCGCGATCTCCTCACCTCCATCCTCCCCGCCGAGCGCCTCGAGCCCACCCTCCAGGCCCTCGACGCCTACACCGACCTCCTCCTCACCCACAACGCCTCCACCAACCTCATCGGACCCTTCGACGCCCAGGGCGTCCAGGACGCCCTCCTCCTCGACGCCCTCCTCCCCCTCGCCGTCGCGCCCCCACCCCCCGGACCCCTCCTCGACGCAGGCTCCGGCGCCGGACTCCCCGGCATCCCCCTCGCCCTCGCCTCGCCTGACCACGCCGTCCACCTCGTCGAGCCGCGCAAGAAGCGCGTCGAGTTCCTCCAGCTCGCCCTCCAACACCTCCGCCTCACCTCCCGCGTCACCCTCCACCCCAAGCGCGTCGAGCAGCTCGCCCTCCCCGCCCCGGGCACCTTCGCCTGCGCCGCCGCCAAGGCCTTCCAGCCACCGCCCCTCTGGCTCCAGACCGGACACCGCCTCCTCCGCTCCGGCGGCCTCCTCTACCTCTACCTCTCCGAGACCTCCTGGGACCCGAGCGCCCAGGACACCCAGCGGCGCCTCGGCTTCCTCACCGTCGGACGACAGCACCACCCCCTCCGACCCGAGCGCTTCGCCCTCGTCCTCCAGAAGCCCTGACCCCACCCGCCGGATGTTTCACGTGAAACATCCCGCCCCAGACACCCCCTTCCCTCCCCGACGCCCCCCGTGCTACACCTCAAGGCGTCCTGAGCGGATGAACCAGCACGGAGGCAGCATGGCCAGCTCCACTTCCTTTATCCTCGCCATCGACCAGGGGACCACGGGCACCACCGTCGTCATCATCGACCAACACCTCCAGGTCCACGCCCGCTGCAACCAGGAGTTCCCCCAGATCTACCCCCAGCCCGGCTGGGTCGAGCACAACCCCGAGGCCATCTGGCGCTCCACCCAGGACACCATCCGACGCGCTGTCCGCGACGCCAGCATCAACCCCGCCGACATCGCCGCCGTCGGCATCACCAACCAGCGCGAGACCACCGTCGTCTGGGAGCGCGACACCGGCACCCCCATCCACAACGCCCTCGTCTGGCAGGATCGACGCACCGCCTCCACCATGGCGCAGCTGCGCCAGAACGGGCATGAAAACGCGGTCTCGCGCCAGACAGGCCTCCTCCTCGACCCCTACTTCTCCGCCTCCAAGATCGCCTGGATCCTCGATCACGTCCAGGGCGCACGCGCCCTCGCTGAGCGCGGCAAGCTCGCCTTCGGCACCATCGACACCTTCCTCCTCAGCAGGCTCTCCGGCGGCGCCGCCCACAAGACCGACGTCTCCAACGCCTCCCGCACCCTCCTCATGGACCTCGACCAGCAGGCCTGGAGCGACGATCTCCTCCACCTCTTCCGCGTCCCAAGACCCCTCCTCCCCGAGATCTGCGGCAACGCCGAGCACCTCGGCGTCACCCGCGGCGTGGACGGCCTCCTCGACGGCACCCCCATCTGCGGCATGGCCGGAGATCAGCAGGCCGCCCTCTTCGGACAGGCCTGCTTCCGCCCCGGCGAGTCCAAGTGCACCCTCGGCACTGGCGCCTTCCTCCTCATGAACACCGGCAGCGAGCGCGTCACCAGCACCTCCGGCATGCTCACCACCGCCGCCTGGCGCCTCAACGGACAGATCACCTACGCCCTCGAAGGCTCCGCCTTCGTCGCAGGCAGCCTCGTCCAGTGGCTCCGCGACGGCCTCGGCTTCTTCGCCTCCAGCGCCGAGATCGAAGCCCTCGCCGCCACCGTCCAGGACAGCGGCGGCGTCGTCTTCGTCCCCGC
>CAUJGC010000240.1 GCA_963169075.1 Myxococcota bacterium | reverse complement strand
TTCGCGTCTGGCTCTTGAGCAAGGCATCCAACGTCTCGGCGGATTCGGAAATCTCGGGAAAGGGTTTCCTCATAGGGCCTCCTGAGCTGAGTCCAACCACCCTATGACATACTCATTTCGTTTTGTCGATGCGGTATTACGGGGCCGGGGGGGTCTGCGGGGGTTCGCCCAGGAGGACGGTGTCTCCGGGCTGGAGGCCGTCGAGGACCTCGGCCCAGGCGGTGGTGGTGCGGCCGAGGGTGATGGGGTGCTCGGCGGGGTCGCCGGGGCGGAGGACGAAGCGTTGGTCGGCGCGCTCGTGGACGGCGGCGAGGGGGACGCGGAGGACGTCTTCGTCGAGGGTGGAGCGGAGATCGACGCGGGCGGTGCCGCCGGGCCGCAGCTCGGGGAGGGTGGCGTCGAGGGCGACGACGATGAGGACCTCTTTGAGGGCGCCGTCGGGTGTCTCGGTGCCGAGGCGCTCGTTGCGCGTGGTGGCGAAGGCCTCTTTGCGGAGGACGCGTCCGGTGAGGGGTGCGTCGGGTCGCGCGGTGGGGTAGACGGTGGCGGGGTCGCCTTCGCGGAGGATGGCGGCGTCGCGCTGTCGGACGTAGGTGTGGACCTCGAAGGCGGCGAGGTCGGGGATCTGGAGGAGCTGGTCGCCGGGTCGGGCGACCTTGCCCTGGGCGACGCGGGTGCGGACCCAGTTGAGGCGGACGTAGGGTGCGTAGAGGACGCCGTCGGAGGGGGATTTGACCTCCATGCGGCCGAGGTTGACGCGCGACTCCTCGACCTTGTCGCGGGCGGTCTGGACCTTGAGGCGCTGGACCTCCAGGCTGGCGTCGCGCTTCTGTGCGAAGGCGGCGAGGGCCTTCCTGGCGAGGTTGAGCTCGATCTCGGCGCGTTGGACGTCGAGGCGTGCGCGCTCCAGCTCCAGCCTGGAGATGAGGTTGACGCCTTCGACGACCTGGAGTCGGGCGCGTTCGAGGGCCTTGTCGCGTCGCTGGACCTCCAGCTCGAGGTCGATGCGCTCCTTGGCGAGGTCCTGCTCGGCGCGTCGCAGCTCGGCCTCTGCGACGGCGAGGTCGGCTTCGCGGGTGCGGAGGTCGTCTTCGAGGGGTCCGCGGACGAAGGTGAGGACGATCTGGTCTTTTTTGACCTCGGCGCCGTCGGGGAGGACGGACTCGATGGTGAGGGCGCTGACGTTCTGAAGCTCGGGTGCCTGGATGAGCTGGCTCTGCTGGGCCTGGAGTTCGCCGTGCCATGAGCCTTCAAAGATGAGGGGGCCGCGCTGGATGGGTGCGGTGAGCTGGGTGGCGGCGGGCTCGGGGGTGCAGGCGAGGAGGAGCGCCGCGAGGGCGATATATATCATGACATATATCGTTTTTGATTTCACGTCTCTACTCACCCTGGAGGGCCTGGATGGGGTTGATGCGTGCGGCGCGGAGGGCGGGGACGAGGCCGAAGATGACGCCGACGGTGGCGGAGATGGCGAAGGCGATGAGCATGGACTCCCAGGCGAAGGCGATGGGGAGGTCGATGATGGCGGCGACGGTGAAGGAGGCGGCGTTGCCGAGGAGGATGCCGAGGAGGCCGCCGATGACGCAGAGGAGGGTGGCTTCGAGGAGGAACTGGTTCCGGATGTCGCTGCGTCGGGCGCCGACGGCGCGTCGGAGGCCGATCTCGTGGATGCGCTCCATGATGTTGGCGAGCATGATGTTCATGACGCCGATGCCGCCGACGAGGAGGGAGATGGCGGCGATGGCGATGAGGACGAGGTTGAGGAGGGCCTGGGTGGCCTGGCGCTGCTGGAGGATCTCCTCGGGGGCGACGGCCTCGAAGTCTTCGACGCCGCCGTGGAGGGCGCGGAGGACGGGCGTGGCGGCGCGCTTGGCGGGGAGGGTGTCCTGGGTGGTGGGGACGCGGAGGGAGAGGAGGTCCAGCTCGCCGTAGGCGGGCGGCGGGTGCAGCTCGGCGGCTGCGGTGTCGAAGGGGATGAGGAGGGCGTCGTTGTAGATCCTGGGGTCGATGGGGAGGTCGCCGCCGAGTGCGGTGCGGGGTGCGAGGACGCCGACGACCTCGAACCAGGCGTATTCGATGCGGAGTCGCTGTCCGAGGGCTGCGGCGGGGTCTTTGAAGGCGTCCCTGGCGAGGTCGTGTCCGAGGAGGACGACGCGGCGCTGGAAGGTGAAGTCGCTCTGGAGGAGGGGTCTGCCGTGGGCGATGGGGAGGCCGTGGACGCGGGTGAGGTTGTGGCTGACGGCGAAGGGGGCGAGGCGTGGGGTGGGGAGGTTGAGGCTGGTGACGTTGAGGGGGAGTTTTTTGCGGTAGGCGATCTCCTGGACGCCGGGGACCAGCTCCTGGAGGGTCTGGAGGTCGGCGCGGGCGAGGCCGACGGAGTCGTTGACGGTGTCGCCCAGCTCGGCGTCGGGGACGGGGCGTGCCTGGATGTGGAGGTTGGCTGCGCCCATGGCCTCGATGTTCTGGAGGATCTCGCGCTGGGCGCCCTCTCCGATGGACATCATGGCGACGACGGAGCCGACGCCGAAGACCATGCCGAGGAGGGTGAGGAGGGTGCGGAGGGGGTTGGTGCGCAGCTGGGTGAAGCTGCGGACGAGGGCGAGGGGTGCGCTCATGGTCGGACCTTGACCTCGGCGCCGGCGCCGAGGCCGTCGGGTTGTTGGTCGAGGGAGGCGGTGACGACGAAGGCCTTCTCTCGGGCGAGGGGGAGCTTGTCGTCTTCGCGGAGGAAGCCGATCTCCTGGGGGAAGCGGTCGATGTGGAGGACGCGGCCGGTCCAGGCGCCCTCCCCTGCGACGGCGAGGACGGTGACGGGGTCCTGGAGGTGGAGGGTGTGGAGGAGGTGTTCGGGGACGAAGAAGTGGACCTGGAGGATGGGGTCTTTGGCGATGGAGAGGACGTGTCGCCCGGAGGGCATGCCGTCGCCCTTCTGGACGCGGCGTCGGGCGCCGGGGTCGTAGGCGTGTCGGACGACGCCGGGGTGGGGTGCGCGCAGCTCGAAGCGTCGCTCGTAGAGGCCGTAGGTGGTGAGGTCTTCGCGTCGGGCGGCGATCTGTCGGTCCCAGAAGTCGCGCTCGGAGGCGATCTGGAGGCGGAGGGCGGCGATGCGTCGTCGGACGGCGTCGGCTTCGAAGCGCGCCTCGTCGTAGGCGAGGTGGAAGAGCTTGAGCTGGCGGGCGCTGACGACGTTGCCTTTGAGGGTGTCGAGGCGGGCCTGCTCGACGTTGAGGTCGAGCTTGTCGCGCTCGACCTCCAGGGTGCGGAGCAGGTCATCCAGCTCCAGGGCGCGCTTGCGGGCGTCGGCCTCGGCCTGTCGGATGCGCTCGTTGACGCGTGGGAGGGCGCCTTGTCCGCGGAACTCGAAGCGGGCGACGACGTCGCCCTCCTGGACCTGGGCGCCTTCGGCGGCGAGGTCGGTGAGCTTGATCCAGCTGGAGTCGGACTGCCAGCCTGCGAGCTTGAAGGTGTTCTGGGGGGCGCTGAGGTCGGTGGCGTGGGCGGGGACGAGGCGTCCGTCGAAGGTGGTGGCGGGGGGGGCGGGCGGTGGCGGTGGCGCGGCGGGCGGCGCGTCAGGCGGCGTCGCGGGGGCGCAGGCGAGGGCGCAAACGAGGAGGAGGAGGAGGGCCGCTTGATGGCGAGGCGAGGTGGGGGTCATGAGGTGATGCGGCCGTCGGTGATGCGGATGAGGCGGGAGGCGGCGGCGCCGATGGCGGGGTCGTGGGTGACCATGACGAGGGTGAGGCGGTCCTGGGTGTGGAGCTGGGCGAAGAGGTCGAGGATGCGCTGCTGTGCGGCGGTGTCGAGGTTGCCGGTGGGCTCGTCGGCGAGGAGGACGGAGGGGTTGTTGGAGAGGGCGCGGGCGATGGCGACGCGCTGCCTCTCGCCGCCGGAGAGCTGGTTGGGGCGGTGTCCGAGGCGGTGGGTGAGGCCGACGCGTTCGAGCAGCTCGGTGGCGCGGGCGTGTCGTGCTCTGGCGGAGGCGCCCTGGTACTCCATGGGGAGGCCGACGTTCTGCTCGATGGTGAGGTGGTTGAGGAGGTGGAAGCTCTGGAAGACGAAGCCGATGGTGCGTCCGCGGAGGGCGCTGATGGCGTCGTCGTCGAGGGCGGTGATGTCCTGTCCGAGGAGGTGGTAGGTGCCCTGGGTGGGTCGGTCGAGGAGGCCGAGGATGTTCATCAGGGTGGACTTCCCCGAGCCTGAGCGTCCCATGAGGACGGCGTATTCGCCGGGGTGGATCGCCAGATCGATGCCGTGCAGCACGGGCACCGCGAGGTTTCCCGCGTGATAGACGCGGGTGACGCCCTGGAGCTGGATGAGGGGCTGGGTCACGGTCAGCGGACCTCCAGCCCGAGGTCGTCGTGGAGGGTGCCGAGATCGCGGCGGAGGCGGCTCCAGGTGACGAGGAGGTCCACGATGAGCTGCTGGAGGGTGATGTTGGCGGTGTCGAGGTCGCGCTGGAAGCGGACGACCTCGTCGAGGGTGGAGAGGCCGTTGCGGTAGCGGTCGAGGGCGGCGTCGAGCTTGCGCTGGGCGAGGTCGAGGCGCCTGATGGCGAGGTCGCGGCGTTGGAGCTGGCTGTCCAGCTCGGTGAGGCGGTCGCGCGCGCTGAGGTCGAGGCGCTGGAGGGTGTCCGCGAGGGTGAGGTCGGCGGCGTCCTGGGCGAGATCGGCGCGTCGGAGGCGAGCGTCGTTGGGGTCGTAGTCGAGGGGGACCTCCAGGGAGAGGCCGAGGGCGACCTCGGGTCGCTCGGCGGTGGCGGCGGCCTGCCAGGTCTGGCCGAGGGGTCCGCCGACGCCGTGGAGGCGGAGGGCGCCGGAGGCGTCGAGGCGGACGAGGCGCTGGTTGGCCTCGGCGTCGCGGGCGATGCGGGCGCGTTCGAGGAGGGCGCGCTGGGCGGCGGCGTCGGGGTGGCGCTGGCGGGCGGTGCGGGCGGCGTCGTCAGGCGCGGGGAGGCCGAAGGCGGGCGCGGCGAGGGGGTCGGCGGCTTCGGGCCGGGAGGCGGGGTCGAGGACGAGGAGGGCGATGAGGCGTCGCTGGGCGATGGCGAGGCGCTCGTTGGCGGCGACGAGCTGCTGGTCGAAGAAGACGAGGTTCTCTTCGACGATGTAGATCTCGGGCTCCGCGAGGAGGCCGCGGCGGATGTTCTCGCGGGTGTCTTCGAACTGCTGTCGGGCGCGCTCGCGGGAGCGGGTCTTGATGAGGAGGTCGGCCTGGGCGAAGGCGAGGGCCCAGTAGGCGGCCTCGATCTCGACGAGGAGGTCGTTGAGGCGCGCGCGGAAGCGCTCGCGTTCGATGGCGGCGTCGAGCTGGGCGAGGAGGAGATCCGGTGCGGCGCCGAGCTGTCCGCGCCCGCGGAGGAGGGGCTGGGTGACGGCGATGCCGAGGGTGGCGCGCTGGGCGTCGCCGCCCTGCCCTCCCAGGCTGGAGGCCTCGCCTTGGGCGTAGGCGTCCAGCGTGGTGCCTACGGTGTTGGACCAGCGGAGGCCGCCGGTCCAGCCGAAGGCGCGTCGGGTGGCGTCGTCGTCGTTGAGGAGGGGCGTGGAGGAGGCGTCGGCGCGGGCGTAGAGGACGGGGACGTAGGGGAGCGAAGCGCCGTCCGGCGCGGCCGCCTGCCGGTCGCGCTCCGCGCCGGAGGCCAGGAGGAGGAGGTTGCGCTCGACGCCGAGGGAGAGGGCCTGATCCCGGGTGAGGGCGTCGAGGGCCACAGGCTCGGGGGCGGGCTGGGCGTGGAGGGGGGAGGTGAGGAGGAGGAGGAGGAGGAGGAGGGGGAGGAGG
>CAUJGC010000239.1 GCA_963169075.1 Myxococcota bacterium | reverse complement strand
CGTGGGCGAGACGGAGAAGCGCCTGCAGCAGATCTTCGACGAGGCCAGCCGCGCCCCCTGCGCCCTGCTCTTCGACGAGGCCGACGCCCTCTTCTCCAAGCGCACCGAGGTCAAGTCCTCCAACGACCGCTACGCCAACCTTGAGGTCAACTACCTCCTCCAGCGCCTCGAAGAGTTCGACGGCGTCACCTTCCTCACCACCAACCTCCCCGGCAGCCTCGACGAGGCCTTCATCCGCCGCATCCCCTTCCAGATCGCCTTCCCCGAGCCTGACAAAGACCTCACCCAGCAGCTCTGGAGGCACCTCATCCCCCAGGAGGTCGAGCTGGACCCCAGCGTCAACTTCGCCCTCCTCGCCAAGCACTTCGAGATGACCGGCGGCCACATCAAGAATGTCGTCCTCCGGGCCGCCCTCAAGGCCATGCGCGAGGGCCGGGAGCACCTCACCCAGAAGGATCTCATCCACGCCGCCCTCGTCGAGTACGCCAAGCTCGGCAGGCTACCCCCGCAGGAGTTCCGGTAGGGCTGAGGCGGCGACTTGACAAGCGGGGAGCGCCTCCCCAAGATAGGAGGGTCTGTGGATGCTGCGCGGCTCCGTAAAGGGCTCGCCCTCCTCTCCTCCTTCGACCCGCTTGATGCGCTGGCTGGCGCGCTGGGGTGATACCATGAAAGATCAACAAACGGACTCCTCGCGCGGCGAGGGGCGGCAGGCCCTCAACTCCATCCTCGGCGGCGACCGGGCCAAGGACACCTCCCTGGACGCCCGCTCGCGCGCTCGCATGGAGGAGCGCGAAGGCGCCTCCTTCGATCATGTCCGCGTCCACCAGGCCAGCCCCGAGGCCGACCAGCGCAACGCCAAGGCCTTCACCGTCGGCCAGGACATCCACTTCGGCACCGGCTTCTATCAGCCCGACACCGCCGAGGGGCAGCGCCTCATCGGCCACGAGCTGACCCACGTCCGCCAGAACCAGCTCACCGACACCGGCAAGCAGGCCTCCCAGGGCGAGCGCGAGCAGGAGGCCCGCGCCCAGGCCGGCCCCGTCCAGCTCGCCGGCACCCCCGGCACCCCCCAGCTGGACATCAAGGAGGACCTCCGCAAGGCCATGAGCGGCTGGGGCACCGACGAGGAGGCCATCTTCAGCCGCCTCGGCCGCGCCTCCGCGCAGGAGATCCAGCTCGTCCTCGCAGACGCCAAGCTCATCGGAGAGCTGCGCAGCGAGCTCTCCCGCAAGGACATGGGCCGCGTCCTCAACCTCCTCAACGCCCCCGTCGAGCAGAAGCTCCAGCTCGCCATGAGCGGCTGGGGCGCCGACGCCTCCTACATCCGCAACACCCTCAACGCCGCCACCCCCGAGGAGCTCTCCCGCGTCGCGGGCAACGCCACCCTCGTCGCCCAGCTCCAGAGCGCCCTCTCCCGCAAGGACGCCCGCGCCGTCCTCGACCGCCTCGGCGTCACCCTCGGCCAGAAGCTCCGCTTCGCCGCCAGCGGCTGGGGCACCGACGAGCAGTACATCTTCGACTCCCTCAACGGCGCCCCCGTCCACGAGGTCCTGGCCGCGGCCTTCGACACCGCCACCATGAGCCTCCTCGCCTCCGAGCTCAACAAGACCGAGCTGGCCAACGCGCGCGGCATCATGGCCCGCCGCATCCTCAACGACGGCGCCAACCCCGAGCGCGCCTTCCAGGTCCTCTACAGCGACGACAAGAAGACCGCCGACCGCAACTTCGAGGCCTTCGGCGCCGTCGCCCAGCAGCGCGCCCTCACCGACACCGTCATCATCAACTCCAACGACCTCACCAACGTCCAGAACGCCTTCAAGCGCCACTGGGACGTCGATCTCGGCCTCAAAGACGCCATGGTCGACAACGACGGCGACGGCATCGCGGAGACCAGGGTCGCCGCCGTCTGGACCGTGGACATCCTCCGCCGCGTCCACATCTCCCTCAAAGAGCTGCCCGAAGGCGACGTCCGCGGCTCCGTCTGGTCCAAGCTCACCCTGGAGGCCAACTCCAGCGGCGGCTGGATGAGCCACGGCGGCGAGTTCGGCCTCGGAGACGGCGCCGCAGGCGTCGGCACCCAGCCCTACGGCCAGGGCACCGTCCTCAAGGCCGCCGTCAACCCCGGCGACGCCCGCTTCGAGGTCTTCGGAGACACCTCCATCTTCCTCCCCGGGCGCAGCGCCACCATCGACATGGGCGGCACCGACGCCGAGGCCGTCACCATCAAGGCCGCCGACAACACCACCAAGGTCGTCGACATCGACGGCGCCTTCGCCAAGGCCCACCCCGACCGCACCCGCGTCGACGTCACCGATCACCACCGCCGCGACGTCGACTGGGTCGCCGCCGTCGTCCGCCACGAGATCGGCCACGCCCTCGACACCGCCCTCGGCGGCGTCGAAGACTTCAAGAAGAACGTCGGCGGCTGGTGGTGGGGCACCGACATCGACACCTGGGGCTCCAAGATGGGCGACCCCTGGAAGGGCTCCGCCACCCCCACAGCCGAAGAGAAGAAGGAGATCAAGGACCACATCCTCGCCTTCTCCAAGACCAGCGGCGGCAAGCAGCTCAACGACGGCCTCGACCCCACCCACGCCGTCAACACCCACTGGAACAACAACATCCCCATCCTGGAGGCCGCCAAGGCCTGCGCCCCCAACGGCAAGAGCTTCTGGCAGAACCCCAGCGACGTCCGCTCCTACGGCGGCTACTACTTCGCCGTCAACCACTACTATCACAACTTCCAGTGCTACAAGGCCGAGGTCCACGAGAACCGCGTCCGCGACTACGCCATCTTCTCCGCCGCCGAGTTCTTCGCCGAGGTCTACACCGTCTACTACGAAGAGGCCGGCCAGACCCCCGCGCCCACCCCAGGACGCCTCATCCCCGTCGCCTCCTGGAAGAACTGGATCACCAACAACGTCCACAACCGCGGCCTCGATCCCTCCACCGCCGCCTCCTCGGGGCTCACCCACGGCAGCGTCGGCATGCACTCCGGGAACGCGGGCTGAACCCGAGCCGCTCCATGCGCTTCTCCCACCTCCTCGCCGCGCTCCCCCTCGCGCTCCTCGCCTGCTCCTCCGCCGCGCCTGCGGCGGGGGGCAGCGACGGCGACGGCGCCGCGCCCCACACACAGGACTCCCCCCCCATGGCCGACTCGCTCGCCCAGGCGCGGACCCACTACCAGCGCGCCATCGCGGACGCCTACACCCAGCCCCTCGACGCGGTGAAGGTCCAGCCCGCCCACGCCGGACTCCCCGACAACCCCTACGACGCCCTCAAGACCGGCGACCTCTACGCCGTCCGCGCCGACTGGCCCGGGCAGGACCCCGGCCCGGCGGGCTTCGCCGCCGCCAACGGCGACCTCGCCTATGCCAAGCACCCCCAGGGGCTCCAGGCCCTCATCCGCGCCGCCCGCGTCCTCGACCCCGACCAGGCCCTCCCCACCCCCGACCTCGTCGCCCGCGTCGCCTGGGTCTACGTCGGCTTCGGCAAGCCCGTCGAGTTCCACCCCGCCAAGGGCCCCCTCGGCCCCCCCACCCTCCCCCGCGCCGACGGCGGCGCCACCCTCACCTACCACGCCCTGAGCACCGGCAACACCGGCTCCACCGGCGTCGCCAGGATCATCCTCACCATCCGCCCCGACGCCAGCACCTCGATCCAGCGCCAGCCCCTCTGAGGCGCCATGAGCAAGATCCTCCCCCAGCCTGCCGTCTGCCTCACCTGCGGACACGCCGAAGACGCCGTCCTCTACGAGAGCCTCAACGCCGAGCGCCTCCCCCACCTCCTCGCCGCGCTCCCCCTCGCGCTCCTCGCCTGCTCCTCCGCCGCGCCTGCG
>CAUJGC010000238.1 GCA_963169075.1 Myxococcota bacterium | reverse complement strand
TCCCCCCGTCACGGGGGGGACCGGCTGCGTTGCTCCTGCGAGCGAAGCGATGCAGGAGCTTACGCAGCCGGGGGGGTTGCCGTCACGGGGGGGACCGGCTGCGTTGCTCCGGGCCAAAGCCCGGAGCTTACGCAGCCGGGGGGGTTGCCGTTCCTCACCCGAAGAGGTCCAGGTCCTTATCCAGCCCGACCAGGGGATACATGCGGTCGAGGGTGTCGCCGTCGATCCCGACCATGCGGCGGAGGTTGCGGTGGATGTGGGCGGGCTTGATGCGGGTGCCCGTGGCGTCGCTGTCGGGGAGCGCGGCGAGGGTGGTGGGGTTGACACGCATGAGGCCGTGGCGCTCGGTGGTGCCGCCGATGACGCGGCCGCCGCGGATGCCGTGGCCGATGAAGAGGAGGGAGGTCACGGGCCAGTGGTCCTTGCCGCGCCCGTCGTTGTAGCCGGGGGTGCGGCCGAAGTCGGAGCCGACCATGACCATGAGCTGGTCGCGGACGCCCTGGCGCTCGGCTTCGTCGAGGAGGAAGTCCACGCCCTGGACGAGGGCCTGCATCCGGGGGACGTGGCTCTGGTCGTGGTTGGAGTGGGTGTCGAAGCCGCCGACGCTGAGGTTGGCCGAGACGCAGAGGCCCGCCTTGTAGGCGGCGATGGCGACCTGAGCCTGGCGGCGGAGGGGGTTGTTGGAGCTGTCCAGGGGGTCGGGGAGGAACTCGGTGAGGCGTCGGACCTCGCTCTGGCCCAGGCGGGCCGTATACAAGGTGTTCATGGCGTGCTGGACGCGGAGGAGGTGCTGCTCCCCCTTGAGCTTGTCCAGGCGGGCCGTCTGGGCGTCCCGGATGCGCTGCGCCGTATTCTCCGTGTGGTAGACGTCCTCCCGGTTGGGGTCGGGGCGGTTGGGGAAGGCGATGCGGGCCAGGGCGTCGGTGCTGCCGCTGCGGGTACGGGCCACGAGGCCCGCCGTCACGTCGTAGCCGCCGTTGGAGAGGAACGCCATCGGCGCCTCTTTGTTGAGCACCGAGGCCGCCATGGCGGCGAAGGAGGGGTGGCCCTCCTGGAGGTGGCCGCTCCAGATGTGGCGGGAGCCGCTGTCGTGGCCGTTGGTCTCGGTGTCCACGCCGTTGACGACGAGGAGGTCGCTGCGGTGCTTCTCGAAGAAGGCCGGGAGGCCCTCGAAGGGGGCGACCTGGAAGGGGCCCACCGCGGCGATGTCGTCGCGGCGGAACATGTTCATGGGGTTCTCCTCTTCGTCGCTGACGCGCCCCTTGGGGTCGCAGAGGGAGGTGGGGTCCCAGCCCCCCGCCGCGTTGACGGTGACGAAGAAGGTGCCCGCGTAGGGCTCCGCCTCAGCCCGGCGAGCCAGGGCGAGCGGCGAGGAGACGGCCAGCCCGGAGAGGGCGGCGAGCTTGAGGAAGTCGCGTCGATCCATGGTACACCTCGCCGTTACTCAAAGAGGAAGCGGAAATCGGAGAGCAGGTACGAGAGGACGGCCATCCACGCCCGGACGGTGTAGTGGGGGTCCTGCTCCAGGCGTCGCTCCTGCGGGAGGTCCTCGCCGGTCCAGAAGTCGCGGGTGACGCGGCAGCTGGAGGGGAGGCGGTCGCTGTAGCCTGCCTCCGCGATGCCGATGGCGCCCTCGCGGAAGGTCTCCAGGAAGAGCTGGTAGGTGCGCTCGATCTCGGGGTCGGTGACGGCGAGGCGCTCACCGAGGAGGTACTCGTGGAGGTATTGGATGTTGGCCTTGATCTGGGAGACGGCCTGGGGGATCTCGAAGCCGTTCTCGTCCTCGGGGATGAAGGCGGGCTCGACCAGCTTGAAGAGGCGCCGCTCGGCCTGGGGGAGGGTGAAGTCGCGGGGGCCGGCGACGCAGGCCATGTGGTTGGCCATGCGCTGGCCGACGTTGGCCATGATGCCGTTGGGGTCGGTGATGCGCTCGGTGACGCTGTCGGAGTCGATGCCGCCGTAGAAGATCAGGTAGTCCTGGCTGCTGGTGAGGACCGAGCGGTTGTTGTAGCCCTCGCGCCAGGGGTAGCCGAGGACCGCCTCGATCTTGCGGTGGAGCAATTCGGGGGGGAGGAAGCGCGCGGCGCCGACCTCGGCCAGCTCTTCGGCGCGCTCGTCGCTGGAGGGATCGGCGTTGATGGCGCGGAAGTAGGGGGAGAGGACGATGCGCTTGACGGCCGCCTTGATGTTGTAGCCGTCCTCGATCATGGCGTCCCCGACGGCGCTGAGGACCTGCTCTTGATCCTCGAACTGCTTGAGGCGGGTGTTGTAGAGGGGAGAGGTGCGGTCGGTGGGGGTGGGCAGCGGCTTCTGGCCGGTGAGGCCCTGGAACATGATGTAGACCGAGGAGGTCACGAAGCGGCGGTCGGCGGCGATCTTCTCCGCGAGCCACTGGAGGGAGTTGAAGCGCTCCTCCCAGGGGACGACCTCGTCTCCGAAGCCGGGGCTGCGCAGCTCGGGGTACCAGCCGTCCTCGGGGGGGCTGTAGCGTCCGCTGGCGGTCCAGTTCTGGAAGGTGCCCGCGACGGGGTCGATGGTGGCGTGGCAGACGGCGCAGTTGGCGTCGTTCATGGTCGGGTTGTGGCCCGCCACCGAGGCGGGGTCCACGGGGCGCTCCGCGAGGCGCAGGACGTCGGTCGCCAGGAAGAAGCGGTAGACCATGCGGGCGCGGTGGCGGTTGACGTTGGTGGCGGTGGTGGGGAAGCGGTTGAGCCACATGGGGCTGGTGAGGACGCCGGCGTGGGGGACGCCGGGGATGCGGGCCTCGCGCCACTCTTTGGGGTCGGTGGGGTCGTCGAAGGTGAGCGAGCCCGCGACGCCGTAGACCCGGGCTGAATAGTAATTCACCAGGGTGTAGTCGGCGGTGAGGATCTCGGTGAAGGGGCGATCCTCGCGGACGACGTGGGCGATCAGCTCCAGGGCCTCCTGGGCGACGCTGCGGTTGGTGTTGCCCTTGGCCTGGTTGATGAACTCCTCGGGGACGCCGGTGTCCTCCAGCTCCTCGTGCCAGTAGCGGTCGGGGTAGTCTTCGTCGTTGAGGAGGTCCACGGCGTCGTTGCGGCCGACGTAGCGGTTGGTGAGGAGGTGGTCGTTCCAGACCTCCTTGATCCAGGCGGTGAAGGCCTCCTCGCGCATGACCTCGTCGAGGACCTCCTCCAGGGCGGGCTCGCCGCCTTCGCGGACGCGGGCGATCTCGGCGTCGGAGGGGAGGCGCCCAGCCAGGGTGAGGGTGGCCTTGCGGAGCGTGGCCTGGGGGTCCATGAGGATGACGTCATCGAGGCCGGCGACGGGGGTGTCGTCTTCGCACTCGACGGGGTTCTTGAAGCGATCGACGAGGGCTTCGAGGGCCTGGTAGCTGGCGTCGCCCTCCTGGATCTGGGGTCCGCCGCCGTGGTTGTCGGCGCCGGTGGGCTTGAGGAGGAGGAGGGAGACGCCGCCGCGCTCCAGGCCGGCGACGTCCTCGACGATGGCGAGGTTGCGCTCCAGGTAGCCCGGCTGGGTGGCGTCGATGAGGACGAGGCGCGAGGTGCGCGCCTGGCCCTGGGGGTTGTGGCAGGCGATGCACTGGGTGGAGAGGACCGGGGCCCAGACCTCTTCATTGAAGAAGCGCTGGGTGGGGACGCAGGCGCCGTTGTTCTCGGCGTTGTTGGCGGCGTTGTTGGCGGTGTCGCCCGGCGGGGTGGCTCCCTCCTCCTCCCCTCCACAGGAGGCCAGCGGGAGGAGGCAGAGCAACGCGGGGAGGCTCAGCCGTGGCAGGAGGAGGCGTCGGGGTAGCATGGTCGCTCCTGGGCAGGTTGTCCGGGGTTGACGAGCGAGCGCCCCCGGGGTTCTCTCTTGGGGAGGCGATCCGTCGGGGTTGGCGCCCTATGTAGTGCAACGCCACTTGCGAGTATCACAAGCTCGCCCCCCCTCCGTCAAGCGCCCCCGACACAATTCCCGCACATGCTCGGCGCTTTGCGCTGTCTGCCAGGAGGTTCCCCGTGGCTCCCCCTCGTGCCCAACCCCCGCGCCTGCGCGCTCGTGATCGTCGCGTCTTCGCCTACTATCGCGAGTTTTTGAACCACCCGGACGACGCCCGGAAGGTGGCCTGGCGGACGCGCTTCGATCAGGAGCTGCGCTTTGAGAACCTGCTGGAGGCGGTGGACGAGGCGGACACGGCGCTCTCCATCCTGGACGTGGGGTGCGGGCTGGGGGATCTCTACGGGTGGCTGCGGGCGACGGGGCGCGGGGGGGAGTACCTGGGCGTGGACATCGTGCCGGAGATGATCGACGCGGCGCGGGCGCGTCACCCGGAGGGTCGCTTTGAGGTCTGCGATGTGCTGGTGAAGCCGCCGGAGCGGACCTTTGATCTGGTGGTCTGCTCGGGGGGGCTGACGGTGCGGACGCCGGAGCATGAGCGCTTCGTGCTGGCGATGATCGACCGGATGTTGGCGCTCTCGCATGGGGCGGTGGCGATCAACTTCCAGTCCACGCGGGCCTTCGCGGTGAACCCGCTGGCGGAGCGGGACCCGGATCTCTTTCACGCCGATCCGCTGGCGCTCTACGCGGCGTGCCGGGAGCGCTGTCGCTGGACGGTGTTGCGGGAGGACATGCTGCCGACGGATCTGACCATCTACCTCTATCCGGGCTACGCCCGGAGCCACCGGGCCTACGCGCGGCGGGCTCCTCAGCCGGACACCTTCGGGCTCGCGTGGCTGCTGCTGGAGCGTCGGCTGCCGCAGGCGGCGCTCCAGGTGCTGGACGCCGACGACGGGCCGCCCGAGGCGTCGCGGGTCAACCTGCGGGGCGTGGCGCTGCGGCAGCTTGGGGAGCGCGCGGCGGCGGAGGAGGCGTTCCGGGAGGCGCTGCGCCTCGATCCCACCTACGAGCCCGCGCGGCTCAACCTGGGGTAGCTGGGGGGGCCGGGGGTCGCTGACCCCCGGCCGCCGGAGGCGACCCGACCCTCACGAGGCGGGGAGGCGGACGGTGAAGGTGGTGCCGACGTCAGGCTCGCTGTCCACGGTGACGCTGCCGCCGTGCAGCTCCGCGTAGCGCCGGACGACGGAGAGCCCGAGGCCGATGCCGCGTTTTTTGAACTCGTACTCCCCGGAGGAGTGGTGCCTTGAGTTGAAGGTGCCGAAGAAGGTCTCGAAGATGTGGGGTTGATCTTCGGGGTTGATGCCGATGCCTTGATCGGAGACGCGGATGAGGACCCAGCGGGCGGGGTCGTCGGGGTCGGCGGCGGCGCTGACGAGGATGGCGCGGTCATCGGGCGAGAACTTGATGGCGTTCATGACGAGGTTGACGAGGGCGTCGGTGATCTGCTGGGCGTCGACGTGGAGGGCGAGGTCTTCGTCGCACTCGATGACGAGGCGCTGCTGGCGCTTCTCGACGAAGGGGGCGACGATGGCGCGGACCTCGGCGAGGAGCTGGGCGACCTCGACGCGCTGGCGTCGGAGGGTGATCTCGGGGTGGGTGGTGGAGAGGACGTGGAAGATCTTGTTGGTGATGTTGCGGAGGCGCTGGGCGGAGGTGTTGATGCCGCGGATGGCGCGGGCGGCGGTGGATCGAGGTGAGAAATCCGTCTCTTTCTCAAGGAGGAAGGTGTAGCCGAGGATGATGGAGATGGGGGTGTTGAGCTCGTGGCTGACCAGCTCCATGAAGACGGTCTTCATGCGGTCGAGCTGGTGGAGGTCGTTGTAGGCGGCGGCGAGCTGGGTGTTGCGCTCTTCGAGGGCGACGTTGGTGCGCTGGAGGTCTTCGAGGAGGCGTCGTCGCTCGTCCTGGAGGGCGTAGTGTTCGGCGGCGCGTCGGACCTGGAGCTGGATGTCGCGGACGTCCCAGGGCTTGGAGATGTAGCCGTAGACGTGTCCTTCGTTGATGGCGGCGATGACGGACTCGAGGTTGGAGTAGCCGGTGATGAGCATCCGGACGACCTGGGGGTGGGCCTCGCGGACGCGCCGGAGGAAGTCCACGCCGAGGGTGCCGGGCATGCGCTGATCGCTCATGAGGACGTGCACGGCGCGCGTCTCGAGGATGCGGGAGGCCTCGGCGGGGTCGGGCGTGGTGAGGACCTCGTAGTCGCGTCGGAAGAGGCGCGCGAGGGCGGTGAGGACCTCGGGCTCATCGTCGAGGATCAGGAGGAGGGGGCGCGGTGGTGGGTTCTCCAGGGTCACGCGACACCAGCGGTGGGGAGGGGCTTGCGGTGGTGTGGGCCACGGCGAGGCTCGATAGAGCAACAAAGACGGATCGAAGATAGCAGCCTCGCCTTGGGTTGGCAAGGGGGAAGCCCGTCGGGCTTCGTGGTCGTTGGGGCGTCGGAGGCTTGAAGCGTGAGCGCAGATGAGGCAGATCTGCGTGGCGCCTCGCGACGTGAGGTGTCGGGTCCCTCTGCTCCTGGAGTCTGCATGGCTTATGAAGCCTTTGTTGGGCTGCGCTACCTGATGTCCCAGCGGCGCAACGATGTCCTCTCGGTGATCACGCTCATCTCGATCGCGGGTGTGGCGGTGGGCGTGATGGCGCTCATCGTGGTGCTCTCGGTGATGGGTGGTTTTGAGGGGGATTTGAAGACGAAGATCCTGGGGACGCGGACCCACATCGTGATCATGGCGCCGGAGGAGGGGACGCTGCGGGACATCCCGCCGTTGGTGTCGGCGGTGGAGGGTGTGCCGTCGGTGGTGGGGATCTCGCCGTTTGTGGAGTCGGAGGTGATGATCAGCTCTCCGACGAACCTGGCGGGGGTGGTGATCCGGGGGATCGATCCGGCGCGCATCGGCACGGTGTCGGATCTGGAGCGGAACCTGGTGGACGGTGATCTGGGCTATCTGGACTCGGCGGTGCGGGTGCGTCCGGGGCGTCGGGGGCTCTCGGACCCGGACGAGCTGGATCGCATCCTGGATGAGCTGGAGTTCGAGCTGGAGCTGGCGCCTGATCCGGCGAGCCCGGGGCGCTATGTGCCGGGCGTGGAGGGTCGGGTGTATGAGACGCCTGACGGCAAGACGGTGATTGATCAGGGGGCGTCGGAGGGCTTTGTGCGTCGCTTTGTGACGCAGAAGGGGGACGCGCCGAAGGGGCTGCCGCCGGGTGCGCCCAGCGGGCTGGGGTTGGGAGGGGAGGCGTCGCCCGCGCCGTCCGGGGATGTGGCGGCGCTCTACGGGGACGAGCCGGAGGACGGCTTCATGCCGCCGCTGCCGGGTCAGGAGGCTTCACCGGGCGGGCTGGGTTACGATCCGCAGGACGTGGGCGATCTCTACAGCGACGCGCCGGGCGACGGGTTCATGCCGCCGCTGCCGGGGCAGGAGGAGGAGGCGGTGCGCCCGACGCAGCCGCTGCCTCCGGCGCGGGAGATCCCGGGGATCATCATCGGGAAGGAGCTGAAGAAGACGCTGCAGGTGGACATCGGCTCGGAGGTGAACCTGGTGTCGCCGCAGGGGGATGTGGGCCCGTCGGGTCCGATCCCGCGCTCGCGTCCGTTCCGGGTGGTGGGGGTGTTCTACTCGGGGATGTACGAGTACGACACGCGCTATGTCTACCTCTCGATCCCGGCGGCGCAGGGGTTTTTGAACCTGGGCGAGGACGAGGTGACGGGGATCGAGGTGAAGACGGCGGACGTGGAGCGGGTGA
Source organism: Myxococcota bacterium (assembly GCA_963169075.1). Classification (GTDB taxonomy): domain Bacteria; phylum Myxococcota_A; class Bradymonadia; order Bradymonadales; genus CAUJGC01. The sequence goes on along the minus strand of CAUJGC010000238.1, from coordinate 10,430 downwards.
AGGAGACGAAGGGGGAGATCGTGCGTGCGCTGGGTCCGGTGCGGGAGCTGGAGACGCTGCAGATCCAGGACTGGGAGGATCTGAACAGCAACCTGTTCGCGGCGTTGAAGCTGGAGAAGATCGTGATGTGGTTCGTGCTGGGGATCATCATCCTGGTGGCGAGCTTCTCGATCGTGTGCATCCTGATCATGAAGGTCATCGAGAAGGCGCGCGAGATCGCGATCCTGAAGAGCATGGGGGCCTCGGATGGGGGGATCATGCGGATCTTCATCTTTGAGGGGGCGATGATCGGGGTGATGGGGACGGTGCTGGGGACGATCCTGGGGGTGTCGCTCTGCCTGGTGATTGAATTCTACGGAATTCAACTGGATTCTGATGTGTATTACATCGCCAATCTGCCTGTGGAGATGAAGCTGGAGGAGATCGCGCGGATCGCGGCGGCGGGCGTGCTCTGCTCGGTGCTGGCGACGCTCTACCCGGCGTGGCAGGCGGCGCGGATGAGCCCCGTGGAGGGCTTGCGGTATGAGTAGGGCGGGGGCCTCCGGCGGGCGGGGGGGAGGCTCCCCTCTGCACCTCCTTTTTATGGGGTGGGTGGCGTGGGCTGTGCTGGCGGGGTGCGGGAGCGGCGAGGAGGCGGCGCTGCGGATCGCGCTGCCGGGTCAGCCTGCGAACCTGGACCCGAACAAGACCTCGGACGCCATCAGCGGGATCCTGCTCAACCAGCTCCACGAGGGGTTGACGCGCCACAGCCAGGCGCTGGAGGTGGAGCCTGCGCTGGCGGAGTCCTGGGAGTTCAGCCCGGACTTCATGCAGATCACCTTCCACCTGCGGCCTGGGCTGCGGTGGTCGGACGGGCAGCCGCTCACGGCCCACGACTTTGTGTACAGCTGGCGTCGGCTCCTGGCTCCGGAGACGGCGGCGGAGTATGCGTACTTCCTCTATGACATCCAGGGCGCGGAGGACTACAACAGCGGGGAGGCGGGTGTGGAGGCGCTTGGGGTGGAGGCGCTGGACGACCGGATGCTGCGGGTGAAGCTGACGCGCCCGGCGGCCTTCTTCCCGCATGTGACGACCTTCATCGTCACGCACCCGGTGCGGCGGGACGTCATCGAGCGCTGGGGCGACGCCTGGACGCGCCCGGAGCACGCGGTCTATACGGGGCCCTACGTCGCCGCGGAGTGGATCGACGAGTACCGGATGACGCTGGCGCCGAACCCGCACCACGCGCTCCAGCGGCCTCAGATCCCGCGGGTGGAGGTCTACACGCTCTCGGAGAAGACGACGGCGCTCAACCTCTTCGTCACGGAGCGGGCCGACGTGGTCATCGACATGCTGCCGCTGGCGATCCCGGCCTTCAAGGGTCAGCCGACCTACATCAACGCTCCCAAGCTGGAGGTGCGCTACGTCGCCCTCCGGGTGGACGCGCCGCCGACCGACGACGTGCGGGTGCGGCGGGCGCTGGCGCTGGCGATCCGCCGCGAGGAGTTCCCGGCGATCCTCCAGGGCGGGGAGCTGCCCACCGCCACCTGGCTCCCGCAGGGGATGCAGGGGCACAACCCGGCCATCGGGCTCCCCCAGGACCCCGAGGCGGCGCGCAAGCTCCTGGCCGAGGCGGGCTACCCCGGCGGCGCGGGCTTTCCGAAGCTCACGCTTTTGTTCCGCGCGGGGGATGACTGGCGGCTGGTGGCGGAGAACCTCCAGCAGCAGTGGCGCCGGGAGCTGGGCGTCGAGGTCCAGATCCAGACCCGGGAGCAGAAGGTCTTCTTCGAGGAGATCCGCGCCACCAACGACCAGGCGCCGCCGATGCACCTGGCCCGCTGGGTGGCGGACTTCCCCGATCCGGAGAACTTCATGAGCCTCTTCATCCAGGCCAGCGGCAACAACAACGTCCGCTTCCGCAACGCGCGCTACGACGAGGCGGTGGATCAGGCGGTGCGCCGCGCCGATCCAGCGGAGCGCAAGGCGCTCTACGACGAGGCCCAGCGCCTCCTGGTCACGGAGGAGGTCGCCATCATCCCCATCTACACCGGGGCGCAGAACCTGCTTATCCAGCCTCGGGTCCAGGGGCTGCGCTTCAACGCGATGGGGGACACGGAGCTGGAGGCTGCGCGCTGGAGGGACGCCCCATGAGGCTTCGAGGTCGTATCTCTCCGAGGTTTTTGCTCTTTCGTCTCCTTTGGGGCTTGCCGGTGCTCTTCGCGGTGGTCACCGTCTCGTTCTTTGTGATGCGCTTCACGCCGGGTGGGCCCTTTGATCGGGAGAAGCCGCTGCCGCCTGCGGTGGAGGCGAACCTGCGGCAGAAGTACCGGCTGGATCGGCCGCTGCTGCCGGTCTACGTCGAGGCGGCGCCGGGGGATGACGCGCGTCGGCGGGAGCTGGAGGGCTTTGAGGCGCAGCACGGCGTGGCGTCGCTGGGCGGTGCGCGGGTGGTGGTGAGCCCGGGCGGGATCGCGCAGACCCAGTACATCGCCTACCTCCTTCAGCTGATGCAGGGGGATTTTGGTGCGTCGATGAAGTTCACGCAGGTGAGCGTGAACGACATCCTCTGGCGGACCTTCCCTGCGAGCGCGACGCTGGGCGGGCTGGCGTTCGTGTTGAGCCTGGCCCTTGGGGTGGGGCTGGGGGTGTTGGCGGCGGCGCGGCGCGGCACGTGGGTGGATCGCGCGGCGATGATCGTGGCGACGCTGGGCTTCAGCGTCCCGAACTTTGTGCTGGGGGTGTCGCTGATCCTGGTCTTCTCGCTGGTGCTCAAGCTCTTTCCTCCGGCGCTCTGGGAGGGTCCTGGCTATGTGGTCCTCCCGGCGCTGACGCTGGCGCTGGGGCCTGCGGCGTACATCGCGCGCCTCACGCGCTCGGGGATGCTGGAGGTCCTGGATCACGACTTCATCCGGACGGCGCGCTCCAAGGGGCTGGGGGAGCGGGTGGTCCTGCTCAAGCACGGGCTCTCCAACGCGGCGGGGCCGCTGATCACGGTGTCGGGGCCGCTGCTGGCGATGCTGGTCACGGGCTCCTTCATCGTCGAGCACATCTTCGCGATTCCGGGGATGGGGCGCTACTTCATCACCGCCGTCATCGACCGCGACTATCCGCTCGTGATGGGCGTGACGGTGGTCTATGCGGTGCTCGTGGTCCTGGCGAACATCGCCGTGGACATCGCCTACGCCATCGCTGACCCCCGCGTCCGCCTGGACGGGGAGCCTTGAGGCCTATGACGACACCGCTGGCCGCTGCGCCTGACAACACCCCTGCGCTGCCGGCGCGCCCCAGCACCTTCTGGGGTCGGACGGCCTGGCGCTTTCGCCGCAACCCTGTCGCGATGGCGGGGCTGGTCCTCATCGCGATCATCGTGCTGCTGGCGGCGCTGGCGCCCTGGATCGCGCCTTACGGCGAGGAGGTGCAGGACATCGAGGCGATCCTGCAGGGGCCTTCGTCGGCGCACCTCTTGGGTACGGACCGGCTGGGGCGTGATCTCTTGAGCCGGGTGTTCTTCGGGGCGCGGGTGAGCATCTCGATCGCGCTGATCACGAGCGCCATCGCGATGGTCTTCGGGACGCTCCTCGGGGCGGTGAGCGGCTACCTCGGCGGCCGCACGGACAACGTGCTGATGCGGATCGTGGACGTGCTCTACTCCTTCCCGGACCTGCTCTTGATCATCATCATCAGCGTGGTCATCGGGCAGGGTGTGGTCGGCATCACGCTCTCGCTCTCGCTGGTCTCCTGGATCACCGTCGCGCGCATCGTCCGAGGCGAGGTGCTGGCGTTGAAGGAGCGCCCGTTCGTGGAGGCGGCGCGGAGCCTGGGGTTTGGGGGTGTTCGCATCGTGTTTCGGGAGATCCTGCCGCACGTCATCGCGCCGATCATCGTCACCCTGACCTTCCGCATCCCCTCGGTGATCCTGGCGGAGTCGACGCTGAGCTTCATCGGGCTGGGGTTGCAGCCGCCAGCGTCCTCGTGGGGGGTGCTGGCGAGCGATGGCTGGAGCGCGATCACGTTCTACCCGCACCTGATCCTCTTCCCGTCGCTGGCGATCTTCCTGACGATCCTCGCCTTCAACCTGGTGGGGGACGGGCTGCGGGACGCGATGGCGCTCAGGGATCGCCAGGGGGGGTAGGGGTGAGCGAGGCGAGGTGCGCTTCGGTGAGTGCGGTGAGGAGGCGGGTGTAGTCGAGGCGTCCGACGAGGAGCTGGAGGGTGTGGGGTCGTTCGGCGCGGGCGGCCTGGACGAGCCAGGCGGGGACGGCGACGCACTCGCCCTGCTCGGCGCGGAGGGCGGCCTCCTGGGGGTTGTGGCAGCGGAAGACGCTGCGCTGGCAGGTGGCGCAGAGGCGTCGCCTGGGGTCGTCGGTGGTCTGGAGGCGGTCCCAGCCGACGGGGCAGGGGAAGGTGAACTCGACGCGGCCGGTGATGGCGCAGTTGAGCAGATCCAGCTTGGTTTTGTTCTCAGGTGACATGGCAGGGGTGGGGTTCAGGAGCCGAAGGAGCCTGCGAAGATGAACTTGAGGACCTCGTCGCGCTTGCTCTGGCGCAGCTCGTCGGGGTGTCCATAGGCGAGGATGTGTCCCTGGTGGAGGAGGGCGACGCGGTCTGCGATGCGGAAGGTGGAGACCATGTCGTGGCTGATGACGATGGAGGTGAGGTTGAAGGCCTCCTGGGCCTCTTCGATCATGTTGTCGACGTTGCGGATCATGATGGGGTCCTGGCCGGTGGTGGGCTCGTCGTAGATCATGACGTCGGGCTTGGTGATGATGGCTCGGGCGAGGGCGACGCGCTTGGACTGTCCGGCGGAGATCTCGGGTGGGAACTTGTGGGCGATGTCGGGGATGAAGAGGCGTTCGAGGACCTCATCGACCTGTCGTTCGAGGTCTTTGCCCTTGGCGAGGCCGCGTTCGAGGAGGGGGAAGGCGACGTTCTGGCGGATGGTCATGGAGTCGAAGAGGGCGGCGTGCTGGAAGAGCATGCCGAAGCGTCCGCGGATGTGCTGGAGGGTCTTGCGGTCGGCGGCGGCCATGTCGTGTCCGAAGATGTTGACGCTGCCGGAGGTGGGCTCGAAGAGGCCGATGATGTGCTTGATGATCACGGACTTACCGGAGCCGGAGCCGCCGATGAGGACGGTGATCTTGTGGGGCATGATCTTGAGGTTGACGCCCTGGAGGACGGTGCGGTCCCCGAAGGTCTTGACGAGGTCCTTGATCTCGATGAGGGGGGTGCCCTCTTCGGCGGCGAGGCGTGTGAGGATGTCGTCGCAGGGGGCGAGGTCTTGGGGTGGGGCGTCGGGTGAGGCGAGGAGGGTGTCTGCGGCCTTCATGCGTCCGGAGCCGCCGACGCCGACGAAGCGGCTGACCCAGGGGTGTGTGCTGCGCTGGATCTCGGCGGGGGTGCCCTCTTCGACGATGCGTCCTTCGTGGAGCATGCAGACCTTGTCTGCGAGGCGGTAGACGCTGGCGATGTCGTGGCTGATGATGAGGGAGGAGACGTCGTAGGCGCGCTGGGCTTCTTTGATGAGTCCGTCGACGAACTCGATCATGACGGGGTCGAGGCCGGTGGTGGGCTCATCGAGGAGGATCAGCTCGGGGTTGGTGATGAGGGCTCTGGCGAGGCCGATGCGCTTCTTCATGCCGCCGGAGAGGGAGGCGGGGAACATGGCGTAGGCGTGGGGGAGCTGGAAGAGGTCGAGGAGGCTGCGGACCTGGGCGTTGACGGCGTCGTCGGGGATGCTTGTGTTCTCGCTGACGGGGAAGGCGATGTTGTCCCGGACGGTGATGGAGTCCATGAGGGCGTAGTTCTGGAAGAGCATGCCGAGGCGCTTGCGGAGCTGGAGGAGCTGTGCGGTGGAGAGGTCCGCGAGGTTCTGGCCGAAGACGCGGACCTCGCCTTGGGTGGGCTGGATGAGTCCGGTGACGAGCTTGAGGATGACGGACTTGCCGGAGCCGGACTCGCCCATGATGACGGTGGTCTGTCCGGCGTGGAGGGTGAGGTTGATGCCGCGGAGGACGTGGTTCTCTCCGAAGGTGAGGTGGACGTCGCGCAGCTCGATGAGGGGTTTGTCGGGGTCTTTGGGCCAGCGGGGGACGTCGGGGAGGAGGAGGTTCTGGCGCTGCGCCGCGGCGTCGGTGGCGGGTGCGGGCATGGGGTGGGTTCCTGGGCGGGGTGGGTTCAGGGGGTGTTGAGGGCGTCTTCGAGGGCCTGGAAGGCGAGGGCGGCGCCGGTGCGGAGTCGGACCGCGACGGCGTGGGAGACCTCGGTGTCGCCGGGGTTGATCTCGACGGTGGGGGTGCCTTGTCGGGCGGCGTCGAGGACGGGCTGTGCGATGTAGGGGAAGACGCTGGTGGTGCCGACGGAGAGGACGAGGTCGAAGCCCTGGCGGAGTTCCTGGCGGAGGGTCCAGAGCTTGTCGAGGGGGAGCTGTTCACCGAAGAGGACGACCTCGGGTCGGACGAGGTGTCCGCACGCGGGGCAGGCGGGCGGGAGGGTGAGGTGGGCGTAGTCGGGGGTGGTGAGGCGCCAGGCGCAGCGGGTGCAGGCGAGCTTGTGGACATCGCCGTGGAGGTCGATGACGCGGGTGGAGCCTGCGGCGGCGTGGAGGCCGTCGACGTTCTGGGTGAGGACGCAGACCTCGCGGCCTGGGCGTTCGAGGCGCGCGATGGCGCGGTGTGCGCTGTTGGGGAGGGCGCCGCGGCAGGCGGCCTCGATGCGGGCGATGTGTCGCCAGCAGAGGTCGGGGTTGTCGAGGAGCATCTGCCCGGAGAGGGCGACCTCGATGGGGACGCCCTCTTCGGTGGCGTTGCGGTCCTGGTAGAGTCCGCCGACGCCGCGGTAGGTGGGGAGTCCGGACTCGGCGGAGAGTCCGGCGCCGGTGATGACGAGGACGCGGCGCGCCGCGTCGAGCCAGGCAGCGACGCGCGCGATGCTCATGGCGAGAGCTTGGCGAGGTCGGCGCGGATCTCGGCTTCGAGGGTCTTCATGTGGGCCTCGGCGTCGGGCGAGAGGGTGGGGTAGGTGATGGGGAGGTTCTGGAGGGTCTGGCGGACGATGTCGGAGACGAGCCAGCGCATGTAGGGTTTGTCGTCGGCGGGGATGGCGTACCAGGGGGCCCAGGGTCGGGAGGTGGCGCGGAGCATGTCCTGGTAGGCGGCCATGTAGTCGTCCCAGCGTCGGCTCTCCTTGACGTCGTTGGCCTCAAACTTCCAGTTTTTAGTTGGATCTTCTATTCTTTTGACGAATCTTTTGAGCTGCTCTCGGCGGGAGACGTTGAGCCAGAACTTGAGGATGACGGTGCCGTTTCTGGCGAGGTGTCGCTCGTGCTCGCGGATGGACTCGAAGCGGTGCTCCCAGATGTGCTCGCGGTCGACGTCGGGGGGGAGCTTCTGGCTGTCGAGGAGCTCGGGGTGTACGCGGGCGACGAGGGTCTCCTCGTACCAGGAGCGGTTGAAGATGCCGATGCGTCCGCGCTCGGGGAGGCAGCGGTTGGTGCGCCAGAGGAAGTCGTGGTCGAGCTCTTCGGCGGAGGGTCGCTTGAAGGCGAAGACCTGGAAGCCTGCGGGGTTGATGCCGGAGGTGACGGCGCGGATGGTGCTGTCCTTGCCGGCGGCGTCCATGGCCTGGAAGATGAGGAGGACGGCGTGGCTGTCCTGCGCGTAGAGGACGTCCTGGAGCTTGGCGAGGTCGTTGATGTTCTGGGCGAGGGCGGCTTTGAGGTCTTTTTTACCGGGCGCGTCTTTGGGGGGGGCGGTGTCGGCGTCTCGGACCTTGAAGTCCCCCTGGAAGGGGACGCGGTAGGGGCTCTTGGGGGTGTTGTGCATGGTTCAGCTCCTGGCCGGTTCAACGCGCTGGAGTATAGGTGCGTGGCCGCGCTCGGGCAAGCCCCGGTGGCGGGGTCGGCTTGACAGGGCGGCGCGGCGGGGGTTAGGACGGGTCAGGGCGACGTCGGTGGGGCCACTGTGTGTCGCTGAGATGTTGCGGATGCGAGCGAGGTGGAGATGCGGACACGTCGGCTGTTGATGACGTTTCTGGCGGGGTTGTTGGTGTGGGCGCTGCCGCTTGGCGGCGCGCACGGTGAGCCCGGGAAGCAGGGCAAGGGGGCTGCGAGCGCGAAGGCGGAGAAGCGGCAGGGGGGCAAGGGGCAGCGGGGCGGCGGGGTGGGCCGCGTGAAGCACGCGGTGATCCCGGGGGAGACGCTTCAGAGCATCGCGTCGCGCTACGGGGTGAAGGTGTCGGAGATCCAGCGTTGGAACAAGCTGGACGGCTCGATGCTGCGGGTGGGGCAGACGCTGACGATCCAGGCGCGGAAGCAGGCGCGGGAGCGGACGGCGGTGAAGCACGCGGTGAAGAAGGGGGAGACGTTCGGCTCGATCGCGAAGAAGTACGAGGTGGACGTGAGCGATCTGGTGGCGTGGAACCGGCGCCTGGATCCGAAGAAGCTGCGTCCGGGGCAGACGGTGACGGTGTATCGGCTGGGTCCGGAGCAGGTGAGCTCGTCGGGTGGGACGGCGAACAGCGGCCGGCTGGGCGGGGCGGAGCAGCTTGGCGAGGGTCCGGGGTATGTGGTGCGGAGCGCGTCGCGGGCGTGGGGGACGAACCTGCTGGTGGGCGTGCTGCGGGAGTCCATCGGGCGCTCGCACCGGAAGTTTCCGGGGGCGCACGACATCGTGATCGGGGATCTCTCGTATGAGCGCGGGGGGTTCATGGCGCCGCACAAGTCGCACCAGTCGGGTCGGGACGTGGACGCGAGCTACTACATCAAGGGGGGGATCGACGGCGCGCGCTTCGTGCGTGCGACGCCTGCGAACCTGGATGTGGGGAAGACGTGGTTTCTTTTTGAGCAGCTGATCGCGACGGGGAAGATCCAGTACATCTTCGTGGACTACAACCTGCAGAAGGTGCTCTATGAGCACGCGAAGAAGCAGGGGAAGTCGCGGGCGTATCTGGATCAGGTGTTTCAGTACCCGCGTCCGCGGGGGGCCTCGGTGGGGATCATCCGTTGGAGCCGGGGTCATGACGATCATTGGCATATGCGCGTGGTGTGCTCGGGGAGCGACGCGGGGTGCCGTTGAGCGGCAGGGATGACGCGTCGCGTCATGAGCCGCGCTGAGCCGCCTTGACCTGCCTGCGTGTGTGTGGTGAGGTGCCGCCGCGTGTGTGGGCGCAAGGAGGACAGGATGGACGCGCTGCGCTGGGTGATGATCGACAACTACGACTCGTTCACCTACAACATCGTGCAGGTGATGGGCTCTCTGGGGGTGCGCGAGCTGCAGGTGATCCGGAACGACGCGGTGAGCGTGTCGGGTTTGCGGGGGCTGCGTCCGGACGCGTTGATCATCTCGCCGGGGCCGTGCAGCCCGGACGAGGCGGGGATCAGCCTGGGGGCGATCGAGGCGTTTTTGGGGGAGATCCCGCTCCTGGGGGTGTGCCTGGGGCATCAGGCGCTGGTGCAGGCGTTGGGTGGGCGGATCGTGCGGGCGCCGCGGCTGATGCACGGGAAGACGTCGCCGATGTTCCATGACGGGGAGGGGCTCTATCGGGGGGTGCCGAACCCGTTCGAGGCGACGCGTTATCACTCGCTGATCGCGGAGCGCGCGACGCTGCCCGAGGCGCTGGTGGTGGACTGCAAGACCTGGGAGGACGAGATCATGGGGGTGCGTCACCGGGAGGCGCTGGCCTTTGGGGTGCAGTACCATCCGGAGTCGATCTTGAGCGTCCACGGCGCGCAGGTTCTGGGTAATTTTATTAATATTGTAAGTGATTTCTATGCAGAATCAAAGGGTTCAGGGGGGCGGCGTGGAGCTGCGTGAGGCGCTGGCGTCGGTGGTGGGGGGAGGTCGCCTGAGCGCCGCCGTGATGGAGGCGGCGATCGGCCAGATCATGACGGGGCAGGCGGACCCGGTGCAGGCGGCGGGCTTGCTGACGGCGCTGGCGACGCGGGGGGAGACGGTGGACGAGGTGGCGGGTGCGGCGCGGGCGATGCGCCGTCATATGGCGCGCTTCCCCTCGGCGCAGGGCGTGGAGGGGATCGACACGTGCGGGACGGGCGGGGACGGGGCGGGGACGTTCAACATCTCGACGGCGGCGGCGTTTGTGGTGGCGTCGGCGGGGGTGCTGGTGGCGAAGCACGGGAACCGCGCGGTGTCGAGCCGCTCGGGTTCGGCGGACGTGCTGGCGGCGCTCGGGGCGGCGATCGATCTGGCGCCGGAGTCGATGGCGCGGGTGTATGAGGGGGTGGGGATCGGGTTTCTCTTCGCGCCGGTGTACCATCCGGCGATGCGCTACGCGATGCCGGTGCGGCGGAGCCTGGGGGTGCGGACGATCTTCAACCTGCTGGGTCCGATCTCGAACCCGGCGGGGGTGTTGCAGCAGGTGGTGGGGGTGTTTCATCCGCGGTGGCTGGATCTGGCGGAGGTGCTGGGTCGGCTTGGGAGCCGCCGCGCGATGGTGGT
>CAUJGC010000237.1 GCA_963169075.1 Myxococcota bacterium | reverse complement strand
TCGGCGCCGCCGGGGCGCTGGGCGTCGCCGGAGACGGTGCTCATGCTGAGGCCGAGGTCGCCCGCGCCGACGCGGTAGACGACGTCGTAGAGGTCGGGGTCGTCGGGGAGGGCGCGGAGGAGGATGCGGGGCTCCAGGGCGTTGCCGCCAGGGGTGAGGGTGATCTGGCGGGCGGCGTCGTGGGGCAGCTCGGCGCTGCCGTCGAGGTCGGTGCCCTCAGCGCGGACGCGGAGGAGGAAGAGCTCGCTGTTGCTGGCGAGGCGGGAGGCGAAGACGACGGCGAAGGCCTGGGCGTCGTCGTCCCATAAAATGTCTGGATTATCTACGGATTTCTCCTGGAAGTTGGCAGGAAATCCAGCGATCCAGAGGTTGCGCGGGGGGACGGCCAGCGCGCCGTCGGCGGTGACGAAGGCGTAGCGGAGGACGTCGCGCCGTGCGCCGCCGATCAGCTCGGCGGAGCGCCAGACGAGGCCCCAGCCGCCGGGGCTGGCGGCGATGGCGGGATCGCGGGCCTCGGGGTTGGCGGCGGCCACCACCACCTCCTCCCCTGCCGCGCCGTTGCTCGTGTCATAGCGCTTGAAGCGGACCTCGCCGGAGGTGGTGACGAAGGCCGCGGCGAGCGTGGAGGCGTCGGCGGTGGCGTCGACGTTGCGCGTGATGGCGGCGCCAGGGAAGAAGGCGCCGACGTTGCTGAGGGGCGCGCAGGTGCGGGGGAGGCAGGCGCCGCCCGCGCCGCTGAGGTCGTCGCAGACGAAGCCGGTGGCGCACTCGTCGGGGCGTCGGCAGGTCTGGAGGCAGACGTCGCCGCTGGGGGCGCACTGGAAGCCGTTGCAGTCGGCGGGGGTGCAGTCCGCCTCCAGGTCGAGGAGGAGGGAGCAGGCGCCGAGGGAGGCGGCGAGGGCGGCGCAGGCGAGGGCGAGTCGGGCGGCGCGTGCCAGGGGCTTCACTCGTTCATGCTCCCGCGCCGGTAGCCCTGCATGTCCAGGGTGATGTACTTGAAGCCCGCGGCCTTGCAGCGGGAGAGGATGACGGGGCGGATCTCAGGGGAGAGCGCGCGCTCGACCTCGTCCTCGCCCAGCTCGATGCGCACGACCTCGCCGTGATATCGCACCCGGAAGACGCGGAAGCCGAGATCGTGGAGGACGTCTTCGCAGGTCTCGACACGGGCGAGGCGCTCGGCGGTGATCTCGGTGCCGTAGGGGAAGCGGCTGGAGAGGCAGGCGAACTCGGCCTTGTCCCAGACGTCGAGGCCGAGGCGTCGGCTGGCCTCGCGGACGTCTTTTTTGGAGAAGGCGGCCTCGACGAGGGGGTGCCTGACGCCGCGCTCCTGGGCGGCGCGGAAGCCGGGTCGGTGGTCGTTGAGGTCGTCGGTGTTGGTGCCGATGGCGACCTCGGCGCGTCCCTGGGCCTCGGCCTTGAGCTGGTCCGCGAGGTCGAAGAGGGCGGTCTTGCAGTGGAAGCAGCGGTCGGTGGGGTTGGCGCGGTACTTGGGGTTGTGGATCTCGTCGGACTCGCGGAGGAGGTGGCGGGCGCCGAGGCTGGCGGCGATGCGCTGGGCCTCGGCGCGCTCGCGTGCGGGGAGTGAGGGGGAGACGGCGGTGAGGGCGGTGCAGCGCTCGCCCAGCTCATCGACGGCCACCTTGAGGAGGAAGGTGGAGTCCACGCCTGCGGAGAAGCCGACGATGAGGGCGTCCATGCCGCGGAGGATGGCGCGGAGGTGGGCGATCTTGCGGTCGAGGTCGTCCGCGAGGGCGTCGCGTTCGGCCTGGAGGGCGCTCTGGGCGAAGGAGACGGCGCCGTCGTCGAGGAGGATGAGGGGGGAGGTCATGGCGAGTCGAGCTTCTCCAGGTTGACGCTGACCGAGTGGATGTCGTCGCGTGGGATGACGACGTTGCGGACCCAGGGGTGATAGCCGGGCTTCTTCACCTCCAGGAAGTGCTTTCCGGCGTTGAGCTTGACGCCCTTGACCGGGGAGGCGCCGACGGGGTTGCTGTCGACGTAGACGTCGGCGCCGTCGACGTTGACGACGACGGCCAGCTCTCCGAAGAAGGTGCGCTCCTTGAGATCGGCGTTGAAGGTGCCGCCTTCGGCGGGGAGGTTGACGGCGGCGCGGTGGGGCTCCCAGTCGGGTGCGGTGACGGCGACCTCCCAGCGTCCGGGGGGGACGTTGGCGGTGTAGGCGAGGCCGGTGGCGACAGGGATGCCGTTGAGGATGATGAGGGCGTCCGGGGGTCCGGTGACCTTGACGGCGAGGGGTGCGGTGGCGCCGACCTTCTGGGCGCACTCCTTGATGGATTTTTCGATGGCCTTGCGGTCGGCGGCGTTGGGGGAGAGGGCGAGGTAGCGCTCGTAGAGGAGGATGGCCTCGTCGCACTTCTCCTGGAAGCGTCGGATCTCCGCGAGGTTGTAGTAGACGGAGGGGTAGGCGTCGGGGGCGAGCTGGAGGGCGTCCTTGTACTTGGGGACGGCGTCTTTGTAGCGTCGCTTGCGGGCGGCCTCGTTGGCCTCTTCGATGAGGGCGAGGGGGTCCTGGGGGAGGTCTTCCTCGGCCTGGGGGCCGTCGTCGGCGGGCTGGGCTTGGGCCTGGGTGGGGGGGTGGTGGGCGAGGGAGAGCATGGCGTGGAGCGCCACGCGGGGGATGAGGTTGGTCTGCTTGGGCGGCCTGGTTCGGGTTGAGGTGTGGACCGATTCAGGGCGCGCGCTGGCGCGCGCCGGGTCGAGGCTGGCCCCTGGGGTGTTTTATACGTCAAGAACCCCAGGGGAGCCAACACCCGGCGCGGGGGTGCTATTTCGCGGCGACGGCGTGGTGGGGCAGGTCGTCGCGGAGGGGTCGGAGGAGGCGTGTAGTCCAGGCGCGTGGGCTGGAGGTGTTGGTGAGGACGACGCGTGCGTCGCCGGTGATGTCGCCCTGGGGGATGAGTCGTCCGCGGAGTCGGTCGGGGTGTTCGTCGTCTGCGACGAGGACGAAGGCGTGGTGCCTGGGGACATCGAAGGCGTTGGCGGGCATGCCGGCGCTGCGGGGGCGTCGCTTGAGGCGTCGGGAGCCCGGGGGCGGGGGGAGCTTCTGGGTGCTGGC
>CAUJGC010000236.1 GCA_963169075.1 Myxococcota bacterium | reverse complement strand
CCCCGCCATGACCACCGCACCCCACGTCCGCGCCGCCGACCCCGCCCTCGCGGACCTCCTCGACGCCGAGCACCAGCGCCAGCGCGACGTCATCCGCCTCATCGCCTCCGAGAACTACGCCTCCGCCGCCGTCCTCGAAGCCACCGGCACCGTCCTCACCAACAAGTACAGCGAAGGCTACCCCGACAAGCGCTACTACCAGGGGCAGGCCTTCATCGATCAGATCGAGACCCTCGCCATCGAGCGCGCCAAGGCCCTCTTCGGCGCCGACCACGCCAACGTCCAGCCCTACTCCGGCTCACCCGCCAACCTCGCCGTCTTCCACGCCTTCCTCAAGCCCGGCGACCCCATCCTCGGCATGAAGCTCGACCACGGCGGACACCTCACCCACGGACACCCCGTCGCCGTCTCCGGCGCCTGGTTCAAGGCCCACCACTACACCGTCCGACCCGACGACGAGCGCATCGACTACGACGAGGTCCACCGCCTCGCCCACGAGGTCCGACCCCGCCTCCTCATCGCAGGCTCCAGCGCCTACCCGCGCACCCTCGACTTCGAGCGCTTCGCCCAGATCGCGCGCGACGTCGGCGCCGTCCTCCTCTGCGACATCGCCCACATCGCCGGACTCGTCGCCGCCGGACTCCACCCCTCGCCTGTCCCCGTCGCGGACGTCGTCTCCACCACCACCCACAAGACCCTCCGCGGACCCCGCGGCGGCATGATCCTCTGCCGACACGAGCACGCCAAGGCCATCGACCGCGCCGTCTTCCCAGGGCTCCAGGGCGGACCCCACAACCACACCACCGCAGCCCTCGCCGTCGCGCTCCACGAGGCCGCGCAGCCCGCCTTCCGCGACTACGCCGCCCAGGTCATCGCCAACGCCCAGGCCCTCGCCGCAGCCCTCCAGGACCTCGGCCTCCGCATCGTCACCGGCGGCACCGACAACCACCTCGTCCTCGTCGATCTCACCCCCCTCGGCACCTCCGGCAAGCCCGCCGCGCAGGCCCTCGAACGCGCCGGGCTCGTCTGCAACGCCAACGCCATCCCCTACGACCCCCGAAAGCCCTGGGACCCCTCCGGCGTCCGCCTCGGCACCGCCGCCGTCACCACCCGCGGCATGACCCCCCACGACATGCAGCGCGTCGCCCACTGGATGGCCGACGCACTCCGACGACGCGACGACGACGCGCACCTCAACGCCATCGCCGCCGACGTCCGCGCCTTCTGCGCCGCCTTCCCCGTCCCCGCCTGAGCGACGCTTCATCTACCTTAGATACACACCGAAAGTATATAAAAAGCATATAAAATGATCAACCTCATCATCGCCCTCATCTCAGGAGCTGCCGCCTACGCCCTCACCGGCTTCGCCATGGGCGGCGGCGGCTTCGAGCCCCTCTACGGCATCCTCCCCGGCCTCATCGCCCTCATCGGCGTCTACGTCCTCCTGGCCCGCCGCACCCTCAAGCAGGTCGAGGCCATCATGACCCGCGCCCAGGCCGAGCTGGCCGCCGTCCAGGAGCAGGGCCTCGCCTTCCAGGAGAAGGCCATGGCCTTCCAGGAGAAGGCCATGCGCCTCATGCAGGCCGGCGCCAACCCCCGCAACATCGACGCCAAGAAGGCCCGCTCCCTCATGGACCAGCAGCAGGCCCTCCAGGCCCAGCAAAAATCCCTCCAGGACGAGCAGGACGCCCTCCAGGAGACCTTCCGCAAGGCCTCCCTCCGCTCCGTCGAGGTCATGAAGGAGGCCCTCCCCCTCAAGTCCTGGCAGTTCCTCATCGAGAGCCAGATCAACGGCCAGATCGGCACCCTCTACTACATCAACCGCGAGCCCGAACAGGCCGAGCCCTTCCTCCGCGCCGCCTCCCAGGCCACCTTCTCCAACAACTGGATCGCCTTCGCCATGCTCGCCGCGCTCCTCTACAAGCGCGGCGACGCCGACGCCGCCAACGCCACCTTCGAAAAAGCCGCCCGCTCCACACCCAAAGAGTCCCTCCTCTGGGCCGCCTGGGCCTGGACCGCCTGGAAGGCCGGAGACACCGACAAGGCCATCGGGCTCCTCGCCCGCGGACGCGCCGCCGGAGCGCCCGACCCCCGCCTCCAGGCCAACCTCCTCGAGCTCCAGAACGCCAAAGACCTCGACATGGCCCCCTGGGGCGAGCTCTGGTACCAGCTCTTCCTCGAAGAGCCCAAGATGGACATGCCCGAAGGCGCCGGACCCAAGGCCTCGCCTCGCATCCCCTACATGGGCAAGCAACGACGCTCGCCGCGCGCGATGCGGGGGTGACCCCCCCGGGGGCGTAACGCCCTGGCAACGCCGGGGCGAACGCCCCCGGCCCCCCCCGTGACGGCAACCCCCCCGGGGGCGTAATACCGAATCGACAAGTTAGGGCTCCGATAGTGCGCGCTTGATGTAGGGGTAGTTCGTGAGGGAAGCGATGTCGTCGTTGTCGAGCGCAGCGATGATGTCGTCGGTGCGCTGTCGGAGCTGATGGATGTTGCTGAGTT
>CAUJGC010000235.1 GCA_963169075.1 Myxococcota bacterium | reverse complement strand
CCGGGTTGGGTTGCTCCTGTGCGCGCCGCTATGCTGTTGCTTCCGCTGCGGGGGGGGTGCCGTCAGGGGGGGGACCGGCTGCGTTGCTCCGGGCCAACGCCCGGAGCTTACGCAGCCGGGGGGGTTGCCCTCAGGGGCACGTTTTCTTGCTCCCTGCGGTAGCTTGCGGTAGCTTGCGGCGGGACACTTACCGGCGCGGAGGTGCAGTTGTGTCGGCCGCAAGTCGTATAGCGATGGCTCTCTTTGTGGTGGCGCTCTTGACGGGCATCCCGTATGTCTTCTTGAAGAGCGACGCCCCCAGGGAGTACACGCGCCTCCAGAGCGAGGCGGAGCGGATGCGCGCGCGCAACGCGGAGCTGGCGCGCGAGAACGCGCAGCTGGGCGAGCGGCTGGAGGATCTGCGGCGCAACCCGCGGCTCATCGAGCGGCAGGCGCGCGAGCGCCTGCACCTGGCCCGACCGGACGAGGTCCTCTTTGTTTTTGACGAGGAGCCTGCGCCTCCAGGCGGCGCGGAGGCCGCCTCGCCTTCATCGGGCGGCCAGGCGGCACCCCCGGCGGCTGCGGAGCCTGCGCCCCGCTAGCGCGTCGGACCTTCGGGGACGGAGCAGATCGTGAGCACCGCTCTCAAGAGCCACACCCGCGACGGCGTGGCAGCTGGGTGGCTTCGGCGCAGCGCCGCGCTGGTGCTCTGCGGGCTCTACCTGACGCTCCTCATCACCGGCTTCTTCTCGGCGCCGCGAGGCTGGGGTCAGCTCATCGCGCTGGCGCTGCTGCTGGCGGGGTCCGGCGGGCTGGTAGCGGAGCGGCTGCTGCGGCGCGGGGACGCGCCCGAGACCGAAGACCGGCTCGGCGCGGCCTGGGATCGGCTCAGCGGCGAGGGCGAGCTTGGGGTGGCGCTCGGGGTGAGCGCGTACGCGGCGATCCAGGTGACGGGGGCGCTCGGGGCGGAGCTGCACGCGATCATCTACCTCCTGGTGGCCGCCGTCGCGACCGTCCAGCCGCGCCGCGCGGCGTGGGGGGTGGTGGGGCTCTCGGTCGGGATCGAGGCGGCGGCCTGGCTCAGCGGCGCCGCGCTGGGCGGCGAGCCCGCGAGCGGCGGCACCCTGCTGCTGCGCGTTGTTTTCTTGATAGGTTTCGCAGGCTTGAGCGACCTCTTCCTCCGGGCGGATCTGAGTCGGGCGCGGCAGCGCCTCCAGGCGGAGGCCGCCGCGAAGGCCGCGAAGACGCGGGACGCGGCCCGCGCGCTGCGCTTCGACGCCCAGGGCGCCCAGGAGGCGACGGCGGGCAGCGAGGAGCGCGCGGAGGCGGAGCAGCGCCTGGTGCAGGACGCGCTGGAGTCGGTGGACGGGGGGATGGGGGCGACGCTGCGGCTCTTGAAGGAGGCGCTGGGGTGCCACACCGCGGCGGTGCTCTGGTTTGACGCGACGGGGCGGCGCCTCCGCATCCGCCAGGCGGTGAGCAGCGGGGCGCTGGCGGAGACGCTGCAACCCGGCGAGGGCGCGCTGGCGGGGGTGCTGCGCCGGCGGGAGCCGGTGGTGCTGCCGGAGCTGCGCCCGGGCTACCGGGGGCTCTCGTACTACAGGCGCCCCGAGGATGAGCCGGTGCGCTCCTTCTGCGGGGTGCCGCTCCTGGAGGGGGACGAGGTGGTGGGCGCCCTCTGCCTGGATCGCACCTCGGCGCTGCCCTTCGGGGAGACGGAGGTGGCGGCGGCGGCGGCGGCGGCGGCGGGGATCGTCCGCGCGGTGCAGACCGAGCGCTTCTTCCTGGTGATGGATCGGGCGCGGCACGAGCTGAGCCGCTTCTATGCGGCCTCGCGCCAGCTCAACCACGCCCTGACGCCGGAGCAGGTCTACACGGTGGCGCTGCGCTGCGTGCGGGAGCTGGCGCCGGTGGACCTGGCGGCGCTGGTGCGCTGCGAGGAGGTCGAGGGGCGCCTGCGCTTCCAGGTGACCCAGAGCGACGCCGCGGAGGGTGACGACCGGGCCTCGGCGCTGCTCCAGAGCTTCGCGGCGCAGCTCCAGGGGCTGGAGTTCGCGGAGAACAACGGGCTCGTGGCGATGGCGGTGCGGACGGGGCACTACCTGCCCTATAACGGAGAATACAACGAGGGGCGTTCGGTTGTCTTCACACCTCAGACGCCGCTCCGCGGGGTGGAGAGCCTCTTGATCCTGCCGCTCGTGGTGCAGGAGCACCCCATCGGGGCCTTCGTGCTGGCCTGCCGGGAGGCGGGGGCGTTCCCCCGGACGCGGCGCGAGATCCTGGAGGTCATCGCCAACCAGGCGGCGATCTCGCTGGAGAACGCCCACATGTTCGCCCGCATGGAGCTGATGGCGACCACCGACGGCCTCACCGGCCTCAACAACCACCGCACCTTCCAGAACAAGCTGGCGGAGGCGCTGGCGCGGGCGGAGCGCCACAGCGCGCCGTGCTCGATCATCCTGACCGACATCGATCACTTCAAGTCGATCAACGACACCCACGGGCACCCGGTCGGGGATGAGGTGCTGCGGCAGGTGGCGGCGGCCTTCAAGCGGACGCTGCGGCAGACCGACGTCCCGGCGCGCTACGGCGGCGAGGAGTTCGCGGTGGTGCTGGAGAATACACCGCGCGCGGAAGCGGTTCGCATCGCAGAGCGGCTCCGTCAGGAGGTCAAGCGGATGAAGTTCCGCTCGGCCAAGGCGGAGTTCTCGATCTCGATGTCCTTCGGCGTCGGCCTCTTCGGGGAGGACGCCGCCGACAAGCCGGAGCTGATCGACCGCACCGACCAGGCCCTCTACTACGCCAAGTCCCACGGACGCGATCAGGTCCGCGCGTGGCACGACGTGCAGCACGCCCCGGACCTGGGGGCGCCCAAGAAGAAGTAGCCTCCACCTCCTGCCGGGAGCCGCCGCATGAAGAAGAACTTTGTCCTCGACACCAATGTCCTCCTCCACGACCCCGAGGCCATCTTCAAGTTTGAGGACAACACGGTGGTGATCCCGATCTACGTGATCGAGGAGATCGACCAGTTCAAGAAGGAGCTGAGCGAGCGCGGCCGCAACGCGCGCCAGATCTCCCGCTACCTGGACACCTACCGGGAGCGCGGCCAGCTCGGGGTGGGCGTGCCGCTGGAGTCGGGCGGGGTGCTGCGGGTCCAGCTCTCCGCCACCGCCAGCGCCCAGGCCCTCAACAAGTCGCTCGCGGACAACCTCATCCTGGCCGTCGCCGTCGAGCTTCAGCAGGCCGAGCCCAGCGTCCAGACCATCTTCGTCACCAAGGACACCAACCTCCGCATCCGCGCCGACGCCATGGGGCTCAACGCGGTCAACTTCGAGGATCAGGCCGTCTCCCTGGATCAGCTCTACCCCGGCGCCGCCGAGGTCCTGGTGGAGCCCGGCCAGATCGAGACCTTCTACCAGAGCGGCGAGCTGCGCATCCCCTTCCAGCCCGGCTTCACCCTCAGCGCCACCCGCTCCGCCGCCCACGACCCCGGCGCCGCCTACACCCCCCGGACCTCCGCCGCCGAAGGCGAGCCGACGCTCCCCGTGCTCTACGCCAACGAGTACCTCCTCCTGCGCTCGCGCCAGAACCCCAACCAGACCGCTCTGGGTCGCCTGGACCCCGAGGACGGGGTCATCCGCCCGCTGGCCCCCTCGGTGAAGCAGCAGGGGGTGTGGGGGGTGCGGCCGCGCAACAAGGAGCAGCACTTCGCGCTGGACGCCCTCCTCAACGACAAGATCCAGCTCGTCACCCTCCTGGGCAAGGCTGGCACCGGCAAGACGCTTATGGCGCTGGCCGCAGGCCTCCACAAGACCACCGAGGAGAAGCTCTACCAGCGCCTCCTCGTGTCGCGCCCGATCTTCCCCCTGGGCCGCGACATCGGCTTCCTCCCCGGCAGCGTCGAGGAGAAGCTCAACCCCTGGATGCAGCCCATCTTTGACAATATCGAGTATCTCCTGGGGATCTCACAGAAAGATAAGCGCGCCGGGCGCGGCGTGGACGAGCTGACCCACCTGGGCATCCTGGAGATCGAGCCCCTCACCTTCATCCGCGGCCGCTCCATCCCCCACCAGTTCATGATCGTGGACGAGGCCCAGAACCTCACCCCCCACGAGGTCAAGACGATCCTCACCCGCGTCGGGGAGGGCACCAAGATCGTCCTCACCGGCGACCCCTACCAGATCGACAACCCCTATGTGGACTCCGAGTCCAACGGCCTCACCTACACCATCAACCGCTTCAAGGGGCAGAAGATCGCCGCCACGGTCACGATGACCCGCGGCGAGCGCTCCGACCTCGCGGAGCTGGCCTCCAACCTCCTCTGAGCCAGGCTGATCCGCGCCGTCCAGGACGGCGCGGATCGTTTTTCTGGAGCTTTTGGGCTGCATCCTCTAGGTTGTGCGCGGGCTTGTGGTACACCCACACACATCGCTCCAGCGATGAGCCGAAGAGACAACACATCATTTCTACGGGAAAGCTATGACCTCACGTATCGCTCGCCACGCGCTTATGCTCCTCTCCCTCGGCGCCCTGCTGGGCGTCCTCGCCTGCGGTGACACGCAGAGCAGCGACGGCGACAGCAACAACAGCTCGGCCAACAACAGCGCCAGCAACAACAACCCGGCGAATAACAACCCGGCGAACAACAACCCCGTCAACAACGCGGTCAACAACAACCCCGTCAACAACAACCCCGTCAACAACAACCCCGTCAACAACAACCCGGTCAACAACAACCCGGTCAACAACAACCCCGTCAACAACACACCCGACCCCATCGCGGAGTGTGAGGCGGCGTGTACCAACCTGGGCACGACCTGTCGCGAGGACTTCCTGGCGGAGTGCCCGACCGAGGTCGTGGACCAGCTCATCCCCGGCTGCCAGCAGGCGTGCGCCGACGAGAACGCCCGCGCCCAGATCACCGCTGTGGCCGCCCTCCCCTGCGCCACCGTGGTGCCCCTCGCCATCGACGGCTTCGGCCTCTCGGACCTCTGCGCCGATGAGCCTGACCTCTGCGCGGAGGTCACCTGCGACGAGGGCGAGACCTGCGACCCCGTCGACGGCGAGTGCAAGCCTGACGCGGTGGACCTCTGCGCCGAGGTCACCTGCGAGGGCGGCGAGGCCTGCGATCCCGAGACGGGCCTCTGCGCGCCGATCGCGTGCGACGCGGACGCGCTGGAGCCGAACGACAGCCTGGAGGCGGCGACGGTCGTCCCGGCGGAGGGGGGCTCCTGGGAGGCGCTGACCATCTGCGCCGACGACACCGACTGGTTCCGGCTGGACATCCCGGCGGCGACCTCCATGCTGATCCGCGCGCGCTTCACCCACGCGCAGGGCGACCTGGAGCTCTTCGTGGTGGACGCGGCGGGTGAGGCGGTGACCTCCTCCACGTCGTCTTCGGACGATGAGTTTCTGGTCTATGACGCGCAGGAGGAGGCTGCGACCTACTACGTCCGCGTGGAGGGCTACGAGGGCGCGATCAACACCTACGACTTCAGCGTCGCGTTCAACCCCGAGGGCGCGCTCTGCGGGAGCACCGCCGACTGCGAGGCGGGCGTCTGCGATCTGGGCCTCTGCGGCCCCTGCACCGAGGACGCGCAGTGCGACTTCGGTGGTGTCTGTGAGACGGAGTCGGGCGCCTGCGTGGAGTGCGTGAGCGACGACCAGTGCGGCGAGGGCGAGAGCTGCGTGGAGAACTCCTGCGCCTTCATCTGCACTCCCGACGCCGATGAGGACCCCAGCAACAACAGCAGCGAGACCCCGACCGCTCTGCCCGCCGAGGCCCTGAGCCGCGAGCTGAGCCTCTGCGGCGAGGACACCGACTGGTACACGCTGACGGTGGCGGAGGGGCAGCAGGCCCGGGTCAGCGTCCTCTTCTCGGACGCCATCGGGGACATCGACGTGGAGGCCTACCTCTCGCTGGAGGATGAGCCCATCAGCAGCGCGTCGGCCTCGGACAACGAGTTCCTGGCGCTGGGCGCCGGGACGTGGCTGGTGAACATCTTCGGCTACAACGGCGCGGAGAACAACTACACCCTGGAGGTGAGCTACGCCGCGGCGGGCGCCTACTGCAACGACACCGAGGAGTGCGCGGCGGGGAGCTGCATCGACGCCGAGTGCGTGTCCTGCGCCTCGGACGCCGATTGCGACGGCGGGATCTGCGACATCGAGACGGGCATCTGCGGCGAGGCGCCCTGCACCTCGGACGACGACTGCGGCCTCTTCGAGTACTGCATCGTCGAGACGGGCGCCTGCGTGGAGTGCGTCAGCGATGACGAGTGCTTCGGGTTCTTCTGCTCGGAGGACAACCTCTGCGTGGAGTGCATCGTCGATGAAGACTGCGCCGACGCTGGCGATGTCTGCATCGGCGGCTTCTGCGAGGCGCTCTGAGCCTGAAGGGGCCCGGGGGGCGCCCCGGGCCGACGACGGCTGAGTAAAGAGCGAAAAGCAAATCAAAACCAGTCAAAAATGCATGTTTTGACTGGTTTTTGCTTTCTTGACGGGTGATGCGGCAGCGAACGCCTGGGAGGGGGTGGATTCACAGGCCACGCTCCGCTACGCTGAGGGGGCGCGCCATGAGGCGCCCGATGGACCACGGAGCTTCATGATCGACCTGCGACGCCTCACCTCCCTCCTCCCCATCCTCTTGAGCGTCTCGCTGCTCTGGAGCCTGGGGTGTAACACCAGCTCGCGGAGCGGGCCTTCAGGGAGCACCCAGGGCGGCTCCAACAACGCCACCTCGGGGGTCAACAACGCGACGACAGGCTCCAACAACGCGACGACAGGGCCGAACAACAGCGCGACGAACAACAGCACAAACAACAGCGCGAACAACAACGCGACGACGGGGCCGAACAACAGCGCAAACAGTACAAACAACAGCACAAGCGGCACGAACAACACAAACAACAGCGCCCAGGACGCCCTCGTCCGGTGCCAGCTCGTGTGTGATCGGGCGGTCGCTTGTCCGGGGATCCAGCGCGCCTGCGACGCGGAGATCCTCGCGACGTTCCAGGAGTCGTGCCGCCAGCGGTGCGCCGAAGGCGGCAGCGCCCAGCGCGAGGTGCTGGCGCTGGAGAGCCAGGCGTGCTCGGGGCTGGAGGCCACCCTTCTGCGCAGCAGCGAGCTGGCGACGCAGTGCGACGTGGACCTCTGCGCGGAGTCCATGTGCGGAGTCGGGATGCGCTGCGAGCCTGCGAGCGGCGCCTGTGTCCCCTTCGAGTGCCTCCCCGACCCGCTGGAGGGCGAAGGCGGCAACGAGGACTACACCGCCGCCGTCCTGCTCCCGCTGGAGGACGCCGCCTGGGACGACCTGACGATCTGCGAGGGCGATGAGGACTGGTTCCGGCTGGAGCTGCCCGCCGGGACCGCGCTCTTGATCCAGGCGCGCTTCCTCCACTCCCAGGGCGACATCGATCTGGTCCTGCTGGACGAGGAGGGCTTCCGGCTGGACGCCTCCACCAGCTCGACCGACGACGAGTTCCTCTTCATCCAGGCTCAGGAGGAGGACTTCCTCCTCTACCTCCAGATCGACGGCTACCGCGACGCCTCCAACGCCTACAGCCTCCAGCTGGACTTCCAGCCGGAGGGCGAGCTCTGCGCGGGGCCGAGCGATTGCGAGGGGGCCTGCGACGCGGGCCGCTGCGCGAGCTGCACCAGCAACGCCTCGTGCGGCAGCGGGCGGCGCTGCCGCCCCGAGGGCACCTGCGTGGAGTGCCTGGAGGACGCCCACTGCCCTCAGGAGTTCTGCTCCCCGGAGGGTCTCTGCGTCCCCTGCTACGAGGACAGCCAGTGCGGCGCGGAGCAGGCGTGCATCGACAGCTTCTGCGTGCTGGCGATCTGCGCGGACCCGCTGGAGCCCAACAGCGCGGCGACGCCGCGCCTCATCACGGCCGGACGCTATGAGCGCCTCTACCTCTGCGACGCCAAGTCGGACTTCTATGCGATCGAGCTGAGCGAGGGGGACTCCCTCCACGTCACCGTCGAGTTCAGCCACGCCCTCGCGGACATCGACGCCTACCTGACCGGGCCTGGGGGGCAGACCCTGGACGTGGGGACCTCCTTCAACGACGACGAGCACCTGGGCGCGCCGGAGCTGCCGGCGGGTCGTTACGGGATCCGCATCCGCGACGGCGTCTTCCAGGAGTCGCCCTATGTGTTGAGCGTGGAGGTCAACCCGGCCTTCCGCCCCTGCGCAGAAGACGACGACTGCCCGGGAGGGGCGTGCTCGGAGGAGGCGCGGTGCCCTTGAGATGGGGGTCTGGGGGCGGCTCGCCCCCAGCCCCCGGAGGCCCCCCCACCAAAAAAAAAACCAGACTAAAACGAGATTAGTGTGGTATTTTTGTTG
>CAUJGC010000234.1 GCA_963169075.1 Myxococcota bacterium | reverse complement strand
CAGACGTTACGGCCCCGGGGGGGTTGCCGTCACGGCGCCGGAGGGGTTGCCTGAGGTGTCATTGTTTTTTGCAAAGAACAATCGGCGCTCTAAAGCGCCGCAGGTCTCCTGCGCTGGACTTCAGGGCGCTCTGGAGCACCTTCTCTCGCCGTGCAGGCCGGTTGGGGGTGCTCAAGAGCACCTCGCTGGCGGCTGCACGGCGAGGCGGGGTGCTCTGGAGCACCCCTGGGCCGCTGCTCCTCCGTCGTCCTGGGGGGATCAGGTGGCGGAGGGGCCGCGCGCGGGGTCATCCTCATCGACGTGCCGCTCGACGGTGTCCGATGAGGCGAGGAGGCTGCTCGCCTGGGGGGTGACGGGGGGCTTGTCACGCGAATGTAACATGGCGGCGCAAAAAGTCGCTTGCCCGGGTGGGGGGTGGTGCATTAGATGAAGCCCATCCGCGGCGTTTGCCGCGCACCCCTCACCCGCACCCCCCTCGGCTATGGCCGCTCACTGGAAGAACATCCTCGTCCCCATCGACTTCACCGACCACAGCGTGGTCGCGCTGGAGCGAGGGCTCTCGTTGGCTGAGAAGCTGGGCTCCCGGCTCCACGTGCTGCACGCCGCGCACGATCCCACGGAGCTGCCGGGCTTCCCCGAGAACAAGAAGTCCGGTGAGAAGGTCGCCCAGAAGGTGGAGGAGGCGACGAAGAAGCGCTTCGACGCCTTCCTGGAGGAGTGCAAGCTCACCAAGGCGGCGAAGGCCGCCAAGGTGGAGGTGAAGCCGCACCTGAGGTCAGGGAACCCGCTGCGCGTGATCCTGGAGACGATCACGGAGGTGGAGGCCGACCTGGTGATCATCGGAGCGCGCGGGCAGACAGATCTCTCCCACCTCCTCTTGGGCTCCCAGGCGCAGCGCATCCTGCAGCTGGTGTCGGTGCCGGTGATGGTGGTCAAGGCCACCCCCAAGAAACGCGATAAATAAGCAGATCTTCTGCGAGGTCGTTGTGGACAATCCCCCTCAAGTGAAGCTCTCGCCGGCGCTGATCGCGGCCGCGATGGCGTTGGTGATCCTCATCATCCCGTCGTGGGCCTGGGCAGGCGACGAGAGCGGCGGCGCGCTGGACTGGCTGAGTCTGGCGATGGGGCTCTTTGGTGGCCTGGCGGTCTTCCTCTTCGGGATGGACCAGATGAGCAACACGCTCCGGGTGGTGGCGGGGGATCGGATCAAGAAGATCCTCCAGCGGCTCTCGGGGAACCGGGTGATGGGGCTGCTGACGGGGACGATCGCGACGGCGATCGTGCAGTCCAGCTCGGTGACGACGGTGATCGTGGTGGGCTTCATCAGCGCGGGGCTGATGACGCTGCCGCAGGCGCTCGGGGTGATCCTGGGTGCGAACATCGGGACGACGGTGACGGCGCAGATCGTGGCCTTCAAGGTCACGAAGTACGCGCTGGCGATGGTGGCGGGCGGCTTCTTGATGACGGTGCTCTCGAAGAAGGAGAGCGTGCGGCAGTGGGGGACGCTGCTGCTGGGGCTGGGGTTCATCTTCTTCGGGATGGACGTGATGAGCGACGCGATGAAGCCGCTGCGCACCTACGCCCCCTTCCTGGAGCTGATGGCGCGGATGGACAACCCGCTCCTGGCGGTGGTGGTGTCCGCGGTGTTCACGGCGCTGGTGCAGTCCAGCTCGGCCTCGACGGGGGTGATCATCGTCCTGGCGACGCAGGGGTTGATCTCGCTGGAGGCGGGGATCGCGCTGGCGTTCGGGGCGAACATCGGGACGACGATCACGGCGGGGCTGGCGGTGATCGGGAAGCCGCGCGAGGCGGTGCGCGCGGCGCTGGCGCATACGATCTTCAACGTGAGCGGCGTGCTCCTCTTCACGCCGCTGGTGCCCTTCATCGCGGACGGGCTGCGGAGCTTCGCGGGGGAGCAGGAGGTGGTGGTGGCCTCGATCCCGCGGCACATCGCCAACGCCCACACGCTCTTCAACGTCACGATGTCGCTGCTCTACCTGCCCTTCCTGGGGCCCTACGCGCGCCTCCTCTACCGGCTGGTGCCGGATCGCAAAGGCGAGGCGGCTCCGGAGGTGCTGGACGAGTCGCTGAAGGAGGTGCCGATCGCGGCGCTCAGCGCCGCCCGGCGTGAGCTGGAGGCGATGGCGGCCCAGGTGGACACCACGCTCAGCGAGATGGGCGCGGTGATCTTCGAGGGCAAGGTGGACCGGGTGGAGGCGGCGGTGGCGCGGGAGAAGGTGCTGGCGCAGGAGCAGGTCAAGCTGAACCGCTACCTCTCGCGGATGACGACGGGGCAGCTCGCCGTGGACGTGGCCGAGGATCTGCTGGCGGTGATGACGGTGGCGACCGCGCTCAAGAACATCACCCACGTCGCGGTGGCCAACATGGTGCGGGCGACCACGGGGAGCGGCGCGGTGGCCTTCCGCAGCGAGTCGATGAACCTGGAGCTGCTCCAGCACTACCACCGCGCGGTGAGCGCGGCCTTTCAGGCGGCGGTGAAGGCGTACCTGCAGGACGACGGCCTGGGCGCGCTGGACACGCTGATGATGAAGGACAACATGAGCGCGCTGGAGTCCAACCTGCGCCAGGCGGGGATCAAGCATCTCCTGCACTCCGATGATCAGACCGACGTGGCGGCCTACGCCGACGAGATGGAGATCATCGCGAACCTGGATCAGATCTATCATCACGCCAACCAGATCGCGCAGCTGGTGGTGGATCAGGCGGGCGGCGCGGAGGGGCTCTTCCCGGGGGCCGGGGCGGCGGTGCTGCCTGGCTCGGGGCAGCTCGATCCGGGCGCAGCGCCGCTGGCTTGAGGGAGGTGTGTCATGTCGGAGCAGCCGAAGGCGCCGCGTCGCTTTGATGTCAAGCGCTTGCAGGTGGGCGAGCGCCTGAGCCGCGTGCAATATTACAAGGTGGTGGCGGTGGACGACGCAGGCGGCGTCGTCACGCTGGAGAACACCCAGGGGCTCCGCTCGAAGGTGAGCTTCGAGGTGGCGGCGGCGGAGCTGCACGCGGCCTCGCTCTACGCGCGGGAGGAGCAGGTCTCGCGCACCGAGCTGGTGGAGCGCCTGACCCACGCCGGGGACACGGTGTTTACGGTGCGCTTTCGCAAGCAGCTGACGGAGAAGGGGGTGTCGGAGAAGCTGGCCTCCCTGACGCCGGAGGAGCTGGCAGACGACCGGGCGCGCCGCGCCATCGTGCGGGATCTGCTGGAAGGCGAGGAGCGGGTGCTGGTGGGCTACCTCCTGCCAGGGCAGGAGCGGCTCGGGCGCTCGATGGTGATCGACCTGGAGGTGGAGGACGGCGAGCACGCGGTGCGGATGGTGGACCACCGCACGGTGACGGAGCTGATCTGCAAGAACGTGCGATGGTGGTGCGAGGGGTAGAGCGAGGGGGTGCGGGGGGGGGGGGGGGGGCCGCCGCGCACGAAACAACGAGAGCGGAGGCCGACCCCC
>CAUJGC010000233.1 GCA_963169075.1 Myxococcota bacterium | reverse complement strand
GGCGCCCCCCGCCCCCCCCGGCGCGCCCCCCGCCGCCCCCGCGCCCCCCCCCCCCGGGCGGTCCCCCCCCGCCACGGGGGGGACCGGCCCCGTTCCTCCTGAGAGCGTAGCGAACAGGAGGTTACGGGGCCGGGGGGGTTGCCGTCACGGGGGGGGCCGGCCCCGTTCCTCCGGAGAGCGTAGCGACCAGGAGGTTACGGGGCCGGGGGGGTCACTCGTCCTCCGAGCCGACCTCCATCCGGTTGCCATCGAACTTCTGGAGGGTCTTGCCGCCGTCAGCCGGGGCCGCCTCGGCGGAGCCCTCGGAGGCGGGCGTCTCGCTGGAGACGCCGTCGTCGTCCTCCTCCTCGTCCTCTTCGTCGTCGGAGTCGTCCTCAAGGCTGTCGGGCTTGGTGTTGGAGGAGCTGGCGCACGCCGGAGCGAAGGCCATCGCGGCCAGGAGCGCAAGGATAAAGGCGACCAGAGTGTTCCGAGACATCACGTGCTCCACGCGGTGTGGGGTTAGGCGCCGCAGCCCGCCAGCGCGAAGCTGTCTTTGATGCGTGCGGCGTGATGGGATGCTAGGCGGACTCCCCCCGGGTGTCAAGGCTAGCGGCCCTCGCACGCGCTGCTGTAGGCCCCGCTGCAGCGGCTGCAGTCGCGCGGGTTCGTCTCGTAGTTGATCCACTTCCCGTTGCGGCAGACCTGCGAGACGATCTCCTCCAGGCGACCGGCGCAGGCGCAGCGCCAGGTGTTGTTGGCGACCCCGGTGCAGGGGAGGTTGTGATCGCTCAGCGGCAGGGTTTGATCCGTGCAGACGTTGTTCGCAGGCTCGGGCTCGGGCTCAGGCTCAGGCTCGGGCTCAGGCTCGGGCTCGGGCTCAGGCTCGGGCTCGGGCTCGGGCTCGGGCTCGGGCTCGGGCTCGGGCTCGGGCATGGTGTTGGGGATGGGGGCGCAGACCTCCTCCTGGGCGGCGCGCACGGAGGAGGAGCCGCGGAAGCGGTCTGCGATCTCTTCGGTGGTGTTGGGGTGGAGGGAGCAGGAGGCGTTGAGGGCGCGGGAGGTCTGGACGCAGGCGCCTGCGCCGCCGGAGAGGCCGAGGTCTTCGGTCTGGGCGCAGAAGGTGCTGGCGTAGCCGCCGCGGTCGGGGCAGTAGCCGGTGCAGGGGAGGGAGCAGACGCCGAGGTGGTCGGCGTCGACGCCGACGCCGACACAGGAGCCCATCTGGCCCTCGTGGACGAAGTCGCAGTCGGCGTGAGTGAGGCAGGTGGTGCCGATCCAGGGGGCGAGGTAGTCTCCGACGACGGGGACGGCCTGGGTGCCATTGGCGAGGGCGGCGAAGAAGGGGGTCTCCTTGCGTCCGGCGGCGTGGGTCAGCTCGACGTGGACGTGATCGTTGTGGGGGTGGGTGCCGGTGTAGCAGCGCTCCTGGGGGGAGCTGGCGGCGGTCCAGATGGTGCGATCCCAGATGACCATCTGCACGCCGATGTGGTTGGCGTTCTGGATGAGCCAGTTGGCGATCTTGTCTCCCTTGGCGTTGTTGGCGTCGCTGCCCACGGTCGGGATGAAGAGATCGATGGCGCGGCCTTCGCTGTGCATGGAGAGGCCGGAGCCGCCGCGGACGTTGCGGCAGTTGTAGATCTGGACCCCGCGCCCATCGACGTTGAGGTTCATCTGCGCGCCGAAGTGCTGGCGTATGAAGTCCCCCAGGACCACCGCGCCCGCCTTGGCGCCGCCCGAGCAGGAGCGGCCCACGCCGTTGTAGGCGACGCGCTGGCTGGCGGCGGCGCGGGCGCCGCTGGCGTCGGGGAGCCAGCGGGTGGAGCAGGTGACCGCCTTCTCGGCGACGGCGCCCTCGGGCAGCTCATCCTCCAGCCAGCCGTCGAGATCGTAGGTCTCGGCGGGGTCGGTCGGGGCGATGCCCTCCTCAGGCTCGGCAGGCGGCGAGTCATCGGCGACACAGGCCGCGAGCAGAGCAGCGGCGAGCAGCGCGGACGCGGCGAGTCGGGGGTGCAGGGTTCGCATGGTGCTGTGCTGGGGGCTTGGGGTGGTGTTGGGGACCAGCCATCTCCAGAATCGCCCACGCGTCCGGGCCTGTCAAGGAGAAGGTGCGAACCCCTCCGGCGCGCTCACCCCGAGCCCCGCCCCGTAGCTCGTCAGGAGCACGATCCAGAGCCCCGCCAGGAGCAGCGCCAGCGCCCCGAGCCCCAGCCCGAGCCGGAGCTGGAAGCGGTTGGAGTCATGCCAGCGCCCCCGCTTCACCTGCACCGACCCGAAGACCCCGAGCCCCAGCGACGCCAGCCCGAACACCCCCGAGAGCCAGGGCGCCACCGGCGGATAGAAGCAGATGCACGAGGAGGTCGCCACCCCCGCGATGCCGCAGACAAGAGACACCATCGCCAGAGGGTGCGTCCCCTCCGTCGTCGGGCGGTCACGAGGATCTTCAGCGGGCTGCATGGAGGGCCAGCGGGGGGTTGGAGGTCAGAGGAGGAGCCCGCGGGCGATCGCTTCAAGGGAGTCGGTGACCAACCCATCGAAGAGCGCGCCCGACTGGGCCTGGAGGATCGCCAACGCGCGCGAGCGCGCGTAGGCCGGACGGTAGGGGCGCTCCGCGATCAGCGCCATATACGTCGAGGCCACCGCCAGGATGCGCGCCGCCAGCGGCGTCTCCTCGCCGGTCAACCCCTCCGGGTAGCCGGAGCCGTCGATGCGCTCCGCATGGAGCGCCGCGATCTGCACCGCCCCCGAGAGCGCCGCCAGCGGCGCCAGGATCGAGCGCGTCACCCGCGGGTAGGTCTGGAGGAGCCGCCGCTGCTCGGCGGTCAGCGGCGAGCGCGACTCCAGGAGCGCGCTCGGCAGCGCCAGCCGCCCCACCCCGTAGAGGAGCGAGGCCAGGCGGAGATCCCGCAGCTCCGCGTCGGGGAGCTGGAGCGCGAGGCCGATCTCCTGCGCCAGCGCCGCCACACGCTGCGCGTGCTGCTCCTCGAACGCCGCCCGGGCGTCCGCCATCGCCGCCAGGATCCCCAGCCACGCCTCCAGCCGCGGCGAGCCCGGCTCCACGAAGCCCCCCAGCGCCCCGAAGAGGAGCTGATCCAGCTGCCGATCGATGTCGGGCACGTCCTCATCCACCCCCCGGAGCCCGATCACGTAGCGACGCAGCACCTCCGCGACCGCAGGATCCTGGGCGACCTCCGGCGGGGTCGTCTCGGCGTCGTCTACCGTGGTGGGCGCCGCCGGATCGGCGGTGTGGTGCGCCGCCACGCGCCGCTGCTGCGTCACCTCCGCGTCCTCTGCGGGCAGCGCGATGGCAGGACGCCCCGCGCGCCAGGGCTCCGGGCTCTCCCAGACCGCCCGCGCCGCCGCCCCCAGGTCGGGATCAAAGAGCGCGCCGCCCAGCGCCTCGATCCACGCGCCGCTCTGGAGCGACGCGTCCTCCCGCGCCGCCGCCATCGCATACGCCAGCCCAAGCAGGCGCGCGGGCAGCGGGATCTGTGTCCCCTGGAGCCCGCTGGGCGCCCCCTGGCCGTCCCAGCGCTCCAGCATGTGCCGGGCGATCTGCGCCGCCCCGGCGAAGCCTGCGCGGTGCAGCCACGCGAAGGTGTGCTCCGGGAAGCGCAGCAGCTCCAGGTGATGCCGGATGAAGACCCTCGTCGGCGGCTCCTCGGGGTCCCACACCTCGCCGCGCTGCGCCAGCGCCGCCTGGAGCAGCTCCACAGGCCACGCCACGTGCGGCCCGCCCACCGCCGCCATCCCCACGCTGTGCAGGAGCGCCGCCACCAGCAAATCCCCCCGCTCCTCCTCCCCAAGCCCCACCCGCGCCGCCAGCGCCAACGCCAGCGCCGCCACGCGCTGGCTGAACCCGAAGGGCCGCGCAGCAGCCACGTCCCCGGCGCGGCTGATCGCGCGGAGGACCTCAGAGACGCGGAGGTTGTAGCTCATAGCAGCTCCCTGGGCGAAGCGGCCGCCCCGGCGGCGACCCTCGGCCTCATGTACCCCATGCCGCGCCTCAGGGCAACTCCGCCTCCCAGGGCACCACCCGCACCCGGCCGCCGCCCTCCAGCCCCCGCACCTGCGCCCGGAGCCGCGCCAGCCGCGCGGCGAACCCGCGATCCCAGGGCGCCAGCCGCGCCGTCGCCTCCGCCCACGGCAGCGCCAGCCCCGGCCTGCCCTGGCGCACGTAGACCTCCGCCAGCGTGTCCGTGTACGCAGCCTCCAGCCCCCCCGAGCCCTGCACCGCCTCCTCCGCGAGCCGCTGCGCCTCTCCCAGCCGCGCGTCCCCCAGCCGCGCGCGCGTCGCGAGGTGCCACGCCAGGTTGTTGAGCACCGACGGCCGCCGCGCATCCCCCGGCTCCAGCAGCCGCAGCCCGCGCCGGTACGCCTCCTCCGCCCGATCCGCCTCCCCCAGCGCCGCGCAGCAGCGCGCCAGCAGCTCCCACGTCTCCGGCGACTCGCCGTCCTGGCGCAGCGACGTCTCCAGGGCCTCCCGCGCCTGGGGCCAGCGCTCCATCCGCGCCAACACCTGCCCGATCCGCAGGTAGATGAAGGGCGGCTGGGCGTCCAGCGTCCCCCGCAGATCCCGCAGCGCCTCCTCGTAGGCCCCCCGGCGCGCCCGCAGCGACGCCCGCAGGAGCCTGGCGTCCACGTCCCCTGCGTCGCGCCGCAGCACCTCCCCCACCACCGCCTCGGCCTCCCCCTCCCGGCCCACCCGAGCCAGCGCGAAGGCGTGGCGACGCCACGCCGACGCCACCACCTCGGGGCGCTCACCTGCCGCCTCCGCGCGCCGCGCGTCCGCCTCGGTCCACCGCGCCAGGCGACCCCACGCCCGCTCCCGCTCCGCGCAGGTCATCAGCCCATGCAGCGCCCGCGCCCGCAGATCCGGCGGCGTCGGTCGCTCTGGCGCCCGCGCCAACGCCCGCTCCAGCAGGTCCGGCGCCTCGTCGCACCGCAGCTCCACCTCAAAGCGCCACGCCCCCAGCGCAAAGAGCGCTCGATAATCCTCCGGCGCCGCCCGCGCCGCCTCCTCCAGCGCTGCCGCCGATCCGCCCGGCTCCGCCCACGCCGCGCCCCCGCTCCACCCCGCGCCCAGCAACCCCAACCACGCGATGACGCAGCGACCCCAACCCACAGCCTCGACCTCCTCCTCCCCCGGCCCGCACCCAGCAACGCGCGAGGCGACGCGGCTATTCGGCACCCCGGGGCGATCCCCCCGGCGCGGCGCTGACCCCCTCGGCGCCGTAACGTCCTGCTCCGCTTCGCTTCTCAGGACGAACGGCCCCGGCTCCCCCCGTGACGGGGGAGCACCGCCATGATCCTCGCTCGCCACGCGCTCCCCACGCGCTCCCCACCCGGCCCCAGCGGCGGTGTCCCCCCGTCACGGGGGGGACCGGGGGCGTTGCTCCCGGCATTGCCAGGAGCTTACGCCCCCGGGGGGGTCCGCTCTTGACGCCACAGCGACGGACGGCCTACAAGCGTGGGGCGCCTTCGTGGAGCGAGCTGCGCGCCCGCGCACGCATGAGAGGAGATGGCATGAGCACGATCACCGAGAACCCCACCGACCTGTCGCCTGAGCAGCTCATCGACGCCTACCGGATGATGGTCAACATCCGCCGGGTCGAGGAGCGCGTGGGGCAGGCCTACCAGATGAAGAAGTTCAGCGGCTTCTGTCACCTCTACATCGGCCAGGAGGCGGTGGCGGTGGCAGGGTGCGCCGCGATGCGCCCCGAGGACCATTATATTGTCGCCTACCGCGACCACGGCCAGGCCATGGCGAAGGGCGTCTCCGCCGAGGCCGTCGTGGCGGAGCTGCTGGGCAAGAAGACCGGCTCGACGGGGGGCAAAGGGGGGTCGATGCACATCTTCGACCTCTCGAAGCGCTTCTACGGCGGCTGGGGCATCGTCGGCGGGCAGGTCCCGCTGGCGGCGGGCATCGGCTGGGCCATCAAGTACAAGGGCCTGCCCGAGGTCTGCGTGTGCTCGATGGGCGAGGGCTCGATCCACCAGGGGGTCTTCCACGAGGCGCTGAACATGGCGAGCCTCTGGGACCTGCCGGTCGTCTTCGTCTGCGAGAACAACAAGTACGCGATGGGGACGGAGATGAGCCGCATCAGCGCGGTGAGCGACCTGACCCTCAAGGCCGTCTCCTACGGGATGGACGCCGCGACCGTGGACGGACAGGACTTCTTCGCCTGCTACAAAGGCATGAAGGAGGCCATCGACCGCGCGCGGGAGCGCTCCCGCCCCACCTTCCTCGACGTGAAGACCTACCGCTTCCGCGGCCACAGCATGTCCGATCCGGGCTCCTACCGCTCCAAGGAGGAGGTCCAGCAGGAGCAGGAGCGCGATCCGATCCCCGGCCTGGGCCGGGCGCTCATCCAGCTGGGCTACGCCACCCAGGCCGAGCTGGACGCCATCGACGCCGAGGCCAGGGCCTTGGCCAAGGCCTCGCTGGAGGCCGCCGAGGCCGCCCCCTGGCCCGACGACGCCGCCGCCTTTGATCACGTCTACGCGGAGCCGCTGGAGCCGCTTGAGGGCCACCGCTGAGCTGAGGAGCCCAGAGAAACACCATGCAGAACCTCTTTTTTCGTGAAGCCCTCAACCAGGCGATGTGCGAGGAGATGGAGCGCGACCCCGACGTCTTCTTGATGGGCGAGGAGGTCGCGGAGTACAACGGCGCCTACAAGGTCTCCCAGGGGATGCTGGAGCGCTTCGGGCCGCGCCGCGTCGTCGACACCCCCATCGCGGAGGCCGGCTTCGCCGGGATCGGCGTGGGCGCGGCGATGGCGGGCCTGCGCCCGATCATCGAGATGATGACCTTCAACTTCGCCATCCTGGCGCTGGATCAGGTCATCAACCACGCCGCGAAGGTCCACTACATGAGCAACGGGCAGCTCAGCTGCCCGATGGTCATCCGCGGGCCCCACGGCGCGCCGGGCTGGCTGGCGTCCCAGCACTCGCAGGCCCTGGAGGCCCAGTACGTCCACTGCCCGGGCATCAAGGTCGTGGTGCCCTCGACGCCCGCGGACGCCAAGGGCCTCCTCAAGAGCTCCATCCGGGACAACGACACCGTGATCTTCATGGAGTCGGAGCTGATGTACGCCTGGCGCGGCGACGTGCCCGAGGGCGAGCACATCATCCCGCTGGGGAAGGGCGACATCAAGCGCGAGGGCGAGCACGTCACGATCATCGCCTGGGGGCGCATGGTCCACATCGCCCTGGAGGCCGCCGCCACCCTCGCCAAGGAGGGCATCGAGGCCGAGATCGTCGATCCCCGCACCCTCCGCCCGCTGGACGAGGCCTTGATCTTCGCCTCGGTGCGCAAGACCAACCGCGCGGTGGTCATCGAGGAGGGCTGGCCCCGCGCCTCGGTGGGCTGCGACATCATCCGCAAGATCCAGTACAGCTGCTTCGACCACCTGGACGCGCCGGTGGAGCACGTCCACCAGGTGGACGCGCCCATGCCCTACGCCCCGAACCTGGAGCGCCTCATCGCCGTGCAGCCTGAGAAGGTCGTGGCGGCGTGCAAGCGCGCCCTCTACATGGCGTGATCCCCTCACCCCGGACCACGGAGACACCCTCATGGCAGAAGTGCTTACGATGCTCGCGCTGAGCCCCACCATGGAGGAGGGCAACCTCGTCGCATGGACCAAGAAGGAGGGCGATCGCGTCGAAGAAGGCGAGGTCATCGCGGAGGTCGAGACCGACAAGGCCCGCATGGAGATGGAGTCCTTCTTTGAGGGCACCGTCCTCAAGATCCTCGTCGAGGCGGGCAACCCCGTCACCGTCGGCGCGCCGATGGCCGTCATCGGGGCTCCCGGCGAGGACATCTCGGGGGTCCTGGCGGGGCTGGGCGGGGCGCCGGCTCTGGCGGCGCAGGCGCCCGCCGCGGCGCCCGCCGAGGCGCCGGCGCCTGCGCCGGCCGCCGAGCCCCAGGGCGACGGCGACCGCCTGCTGGCGTCGCCTGTGGCGCGGCGCATCGCCCGCGAGCACCAGGTGGACCTGGCCGGGCTGGAGGGCTCGGGGCCGCGGGGTCGGATCGTCAAGAAGGACGTGGAGGCGGCGCTGGAGCGCCGCCCGGCGGCGGCGCCGGCGGCGCCTGCCCCGGCGGAGCCGGCGCAGGCGGCGCCAGCGCCGGCGGGCGCCGCCGGGGCGGCGGGGCCGCGGACGGCGCTACCACGCCCGATCGCGCGGCGGATGTCGGGGTCGTGGACGAGCGCCCCGCACG
>CAUJGC010000232.1 GCA_963169075.1 Myxococcota bacterium | reverse complement strand
GCTCAGGTCCGACACCCCGCCTCGATCCCCTGCACCACCTGCCGGCGCCCCACCCCCCTCCCCGAGCTGCGCGGCGGCCCAGGCCGCTGGAGCTGCACCACCTGCGAGGCCCACGCGGCCTCGCCTCCCCAGCCCAACCCCGGCGCCGAGGCGCCCCCCATGCAAGAGGACGACGACATGAGCGAAGCAACCCACGGCGGCACCCGACGCGCCCTGGCCCCCGAGCTGGTCGAGCAGCTCTACGCGCGGCTCGACGCGGGCGAGCCGCCCACCGAGGTCGCCCTGGGGCTGGGGATCTCCCTGGCCTCCGTCCGCAAGTACAAGCTCCGACGCGACGAGGCGCTCCAGGCGGAGCCGCCCTCGTCCCCCTCACCGACTCCGCCGCCCTCCCCCGCCGCGCCACAAGCCCCAGCCTCCCTGCCCTCCCCCGCCTCCAACGCTCTCCAGCACGAGATCGACGAGCTGCTCCTGGACCTCAGCGAAGCCTGCGTCGATGAGGCCAGCGTGCGGGTGGAGGAGCTGGAGCTGGCCCTGGAGGTCTGGGGCGAACGCCTCGGGATGTTGCTGGTCGAGCACGCGATCACGCCAGCCGAAGGCGAAGACGCCCTCCAGGCCACAAGCCGCACCCTCCGCCAGCTGCGCCAGGAAGCCGCCGCGGCGACAGCGCTGCGCGCGGAGCTGGAGCGGCTGCGCGCCACCCTGGCCGAGACCGAAGGCGGCGCCGCCGATCTCCTCAGCGAGCTCTCCAGGCTCCGCGCCGAGGCCCAGGCCACCGACCCCAACCCCTGGCGTCGCGCCTGGGAGCTGCGCCGGCGGCTCCGGCAGGCCAGCCAGGAGGAGCGCACCGCCGAGGCCCTCCTCGGCGCCGCCAGGGAGGCACGCATCGAGGCCGCTGATGAGTTGGAGGCCATCGAGGCCGCGCTGGAGGCGACGCCATGACCTCTACCAACCTCCCCTCGCTCCCCACCCTCCTCACCACCGAAGAGGTCGCCGCCATCACCCGCTCCACACCCCGCGCCGTGCGGGGATGGACGCAGCGGGGCTGGCTCCGCGCCGCAGGTCGTGCGGGGCCGCGCGGGTCGCGCCTCTACCTCATGAGCGATGTGCAGGATTTTCTGGAGCGTTGCGCCGAGGCGCACGACGGAGCTACTCTGGCGCCTCCACGGGCCGCCGGGGCCTCCTCTCACGACGAGGACACCGATGAGCCGCAAGAAAAAAACCGGGCTGCCCGCAGGGGTCAAGCTGCTGGCAGACGGCGGGTACGAGGTTCGGGTATCCCCCACACACCCCGTGACCGGCAAGAGGACCGACAAGATGACCACTCTCCCTCCGGGCGCGAGCCTGGCGCAAGCGGTGGAGGCCAAGGCGCGGCTGCTCGCGGAGGCTCGCGGGGAGGCCGGGCCTCCCGAGGAGATGCCACGGCTCGCCACCTACTGCGAATCGTGGCTGAAGCGGCGAACGCTCAGGGTGCGCCGCAAGAGCGCTGAGAGCTACGCCTCGCGGATCGCCCACCACCTCATCCCCTACCTGGGCAAGGTGCGCCTCGACGCGCTGGAGCGCCGTCACCTGATCTGGTGGCGGGACGAACTCCAGTCGCGCATCCAGGCGGACGACCTGAGCCTGGCGACGGTGCGCAGCGCGTGGACCGTCGGGCTGATCGTGCTCCGCGACGCGCTCGCGGAGCACAACCTCCACGACATCACGCGTCGCCTGGAGCCCCCCGTGGGAGACCAGGCGCGGCGCCGGCCCCCGCTGGCGCTCTCGCGGGAGGAGGTGGTGGAGCTGCTCGGGGCTTGCATCGGGCGCTACGCCAGCGCGGTGCGCTTCCTGGCTCGAACGGGTGTGCGAGCCGGGGAGATGCGGGGTCTGCGCTGGATGGACGTCGATCTGGACGTGGGCGTCGCCCACAT
This sequence comes from Myxococcota bacterium, assembly GCA_963169075.1. GTDB lineage: Bacteria > Myxococcota_A > Bradymonadia > Bradymonadales > CAUJGC01. Next base: position 1,059 of record CAUJGC010000232.1, on the reverse strand, counting down.
CCGCCAGGCCATCACCTGGGTGGACAGCGAGCGGGCGTATCAAATCACGCCCCCAAAGACCAAACGGTCGCGGATGGTGCCGCTGACCCCGGACCTGGTGGAGGCGTTGCGCGAGCACCGCGCCGCGTTCCCTGGCGTTGGCGAAGCGTTGGTGTGGTCAGCGCCGCCCGCTTCAAAAGTCGAGGAGGAGAGAGAAGAGGATGATGTGGAGGGAGCGGGTAAAGACGTGCCCTTGCTCCCGCTGCGCCCCCAGGCGATCCAGCGCGTGCTGGATGCTGCGGTGCGGCGGCTGGGGTGGGAGGTCCGCATCACCCCTCAAAACCTTCGCCAGACCCTCAACAGCCTCGCGGTTGAGGTTGGGGTAGACCCGGTGGTGTTGCGGTCGATGATCGGCCACAGCAGCGCCGAGATGACCCTACACTACCACCAGCTCCGCCCTGAGGTCGCGCACGCGGCATCTGAGCGGATGTGGGACCCAGATGTGGGACCCAGGGGCAAAACGAAGGAGAGTCTGGAGAGTCGATCCCGTCAGGGAGGGAATGAGTCATGATGGATTCGAACCATCGACCGACGAATTAAAAGTTCGTTGCTCTACCAGCTGAGCTAATGACTCCCGTACGGCTGGGCCGTACAAGAGGAGGGGATACCAGCGGCGGCGCGGGGTGTCAACCCTCTAAGTCGGGTGGGCGGGGCATGGACGCAGGCGGTGAGTTGGCATAGTATGCTGGGGCAAGCCCCTTCGTGGGGGGAGAGTCATGGAGGACGGGATGGCGGAGAAGGTGGAGACGCAGGCGGTGGAGAAGCTGGCGCGGGAGCTGGCGTCGAAGGCGCTGGGGCTGGGCTCGCAGGAGCTGGCGAACCGGATCGACGTGGAGGTGATCGGGTTCTTGCGGGAGAGCGAGTATGTGCTGGCGCTGCTGGGTGAGTTCTCGGTGGGGAAGTCCAGCTTGATCAACGCGCTGATCGGCGGGGACACGCTGCCGGTGCGCATCCAGCCCACCACCACGATCGTGACGGAGGTGATCTACGGCGCCGGGGGGTATCGGCTGCGGCGCGGTG
>CAUJGC010000231.1 GCA_963169075.1 Myxococcota bacterium | reverse complement strand
GTGAGCCCGAGGAGGCGGCCGAAGTGGAGGTTGAGGAGGCGCAGCTCTTCGATCAGGTCCGCGATGCCGAGGCGCGCGGCGGCTTCGAGATCTTCGGGGGTGAGGGCGCGGAGGCGCGCGTCGTTGGCGATGTACTGCTGCGCGAAGGGGAGGCGGGCGAAGGAGCGGCCCTCTTTGAAGAAGCGGAGCTGGATGCGCTGGGCGTCCACGCCGAGCGGGCTCCCGATGCGTCCGGCGTGTCCGCGGGAGATGTCGTCGGTCTGTCGCCAGCGGGTGTCGATCAGGTTGTCCACGACGGTGGACTGGGCGAGGTCCTCGGCGGTGGCGAAGGCGAGGAGGCGCGCGTCGGGCTCGGGGGGGAGGGGGGTGACGTCGGCGTCCTGGCTGCGGCTCTGGTAGAGGTCCAGGGCGTCCTCCAGGTCCTCCTGGCGTCGCCGTAGGAAGGTGAGGCTCTCGGCGGGCACCTGGCTGTCGGGGTGCGCGGCGAGGAGGGTGTAGAGCTGGGTGGCGATGACGGGGGCGACCCCGCGGGGCCAGCGTCGGGGGTTGGGTGCGCCGGTTGCGTCGATGTAGATGCGCGTCGCGTAGCTCATGGGGGCTCCTTGGGGGGGTGGGGTGGGAGGGAGAGCCGACGCCGGGGGTACTGACCACCAGGGGACGCTACGCCGCGCGGCGCCTCAGCGCGCGCAGCGTGGGGTTGCTCTGTCGATCGGCGGACCGATCACCTGGGCGCGGCGTAGCGCCGCACATCGCGCTGCCACCGCGTCGGCTCCTGAGGGGTGTCCCAGCCGAGGTACTTGCCTCCAGGACGACTGGACTCCCGGGGGGATGTGAGAACCCCCGGGAGTCCGGTTGGGTGTGGATCGCGCGGATCCGAAAGGCTTGCGCGGCGTAGCGCCGCACGCATCGCTGCCTCCCTGGGATACACCCCTCAAGTGCGAAGTTAGCCGGGAGGTGGTGAGGAGGCAAGAGCTACCCCCCCGGGGCGTAACGTCTGGCCTGCTCGGCCAGACGAACGCCCCCGGCCCCCCCCGTGACGGGGGGGCACCGACGGGTCGCTGGGAGGGGGCGAGGGGGGGAGCGAAGGGGGGGAGCGAAGGGGGGGAGCGAAGGGGGGGAGCGAGGGCGGTCGTTCGCAGCGGCGGTGTCCCCCCGTCACGGGGGGGACCGGCTGCGTTGCTCCTGTGAAGCGAAGCGGAGCAGGAGCTTAAGCAGCCGGGGGGGTCACCCGTGGAGCTTCAGCGCGTCCAGCATCCCCTCATAGATCGCCAGGGACTCGGCCTCGTCGAAGCCGAGGGCGTCTGCGAAGGTGGTGAGGACGGCGGCCTCCTCCAGGCGCAGCTCCTGGTCCGCGACGGTCATGGCGGCGGCCATCTCGAAGACGATCCGGCGCAGGGGGTGGGGGACGCGCTCGGCGGTGGCGCGGGTGAGGGCCAGGGCCTCCTCGGCGTCCTGGAGGCGCTGGGCGTTTGCGCGGGCCTCGTCGGCGTAGTCCATCCAGGCCGCAGTGCTGCGACCTGCGCGGGGGAGGACCAGCATGACGGCGACCATCGCGCTCTCCTCCTCGGCGTCGGCCTGCTGGTCGGCCATCATGATCAAGGTCAGCGCGTCGATGATGGCCTCGACCGTCTCGGCGGTCGCGCCCTGGAGGGCTTCGTTCTGGAGCCAGCGTCTCTCAAGTCGTCGAACGGGGGTCATGGGCGCTCCTGGGCTCAAAGGGTGAGGGGCCTGCTGCGCGCCAGAACCTACCGTCGAGCCCCGGGGCTGTCAACGCAGCGTAGACAAGGACGCGGCGGGCGCCTACAAAGAGGGAGGAGCGGGGGCGAGCGGGAGGATGAGGCTATGGCGGAGTCGGGGGCTGTGTTCCCTGCGGTGGGTGATGTGGTCGCGGGGCGCTTCAGGATCGTGGGGACCCTGGGCGCCGGGGCGTGGACCAGCATCTTCAAGGCGTATCAGAGCGATCTGGATCGCTTCGTGGCGCTCAAGATCATGCACCCGGACTCGGCAGCAGACCCGACGCTGGTGGAGCGCTTCCGGCGCGAGGCGCTCTTCGCCAGCCAGCTCACCCACCCGAACACCATCACGACCTACGACTACGGCGAGACGGGGCAGGGCTCGTTCTACATCGCGATGGAGCTGCTGGACGGCGAGGATCTCCTCTCGCTGGTGCGCCGGGAGGGGGCGCTGGAGCCGGAGCGTGCGTGCGCGCTCATGGTGCAGATCTGCCGCTCGCTGGCGGAGGTCCACGCGCTGGGGATGGTCCACCGGGATCTGAAGCCGGACAACATCATGGTGTGCCGCCGCCCGGGGAGCGGCGACGATGCGCCGCTGGACTTCATCAAGGTGCTGGACTTCGGCATCGCCAAGGCGACCCAGGCCATCGGCGGCGACGACAAGGTCGTCTCGCGCCTCACGCGGACGGGACGGGTGGTGGGGACGCCCCTCTATATGTCGCCCGAGCAGCTCATGGAGGAGCCCGCCAGCGCGTCGAGCGACGTGTATGCGCTGGGGCACATCCTCTTTGAGCTGCTCTCGGGGCAGGCGGCCTTCGATCAGCCGGGGGCCTCCAGCATGGAGACGATGATGCGGCACCTGGAGGACGAGGTGCCGGATCTCCCCAGCCCGATGCACCTGCACCCGCTCCAGATCGTGATCCGTCGGGCGACCCACAAGCAGCCCCAGGATCGCTACGCCAGCGCCCAGGCGATGCTCGGGGCGCTGGAGGCGGCGCGGCTCCTGGGCACGACGCCGCCCGGCGCGCTCCAGACGCCGCTCCCGACGCTGGGGGAGAGCGTGCGCCGCGCGCTGCCGGGGCGCCAGCACGAGGTGGCGTGGCTGGCCGAGCATCTGCGCCAGGTCCAGCGCTTCGAGCACAGCCGCCTCCTGGTGCTGGAGGGCGCGGCGGGGATCGGCAAGAGCGCCGTGCTGCGGACCTTCCTGGAGCAGGTGGTGGAGCGGGCGGACGAGCCGATCTTCCTCCTGGCCCGCCACCGCCACCCCGCGCGGGAGATCCGCGAGGGCGGGCTCTGGGCGGACGTGTGCATTTTGCTCGGGCTGGAGGACGCGGGGGAGCGCTCGCTCTCGATCCAGCTCCGGGAGGCGCTGCGCTCTTATTCGACGATCCAGGAGAGCCACATCCCGCTCCTGCTGCGGCTCCTGCGCCGCGACCCGGAGATCCACGCGACGCTCCAGGAGCTTCAGGTGCAGCGCCAGCGCCTCTTTGAGGCGCTCTCCAAGCCCTTCCTGGGGCTGGCGCGCCAGCAGCTCTTCGTCTGGGCGCTGGAGGATCTCCAGGGCGAAGATCCGCTGACGCTGGCGTTCCTGGACTACCTGCGCCTGCGCTTCGAGGAGCGGGACTGCCGGCTGCTGGTGGTGGCGGCCTCGTGCCGGGAGCAGATCGCGCATGGCTCCATCGGGGCGCGCAACCTCCGCCCCCTCCTGAGCGCGGGGCCACCGGAGGTCTACGAGCTGCGCCTGCGCGGGCTGCCCGAGGCCGTCTCGGCGGAGGTCCTGCGCGAGGTGCTGGACGCGCCGGTGGGTGTGGAGCTGGCGGCGAGCATCCGCCGGGTGACGCAGGGGCACCCGCAGCACATGCGGGAGCTGCTCCAGAGCCTGCACCGGCAGGGGGCGCTGCGTCAGACCAACGAGGTGTGGCAGCTCCTCCCGAGCGCGCCGCCCAACCTGGTCGCGCCGCAGCTCGCGGACGTGATCGCGCAGCGCCTCCAGGCGGCGGAGGACTCCGGCGCCGGGGGGCGTCTGGTCAGCTTGCTGGAGACGGTGGCGCTCCTGGCAGACGACGTCAAGCAGGAGGAGTGCGCCCGCTTCGCCCAGAGCATCGGGGCGCGGTGCGCAGGCGAGGTCGAGGAGGCCGTGCAGGACGCCGCGTCGCGGGGGTGGCTGCACGCGTCGGAGGGTGCGCTGCGCTTCGATGTGCCGCTGGCTCGCGAGGTGCTGCTCAAGCGGCTCTTTGACGACGCGCGTGAGGCGGGGCACTTCGGGGAGCGGGCGCGGGCGAGCCTCCAGGCGGCGGCGCGCTGGCTGGAGCGCCGCTCCAGCGAGCCCACCGGGCCGGAGCTGCGCCAGATCATCCGCCGCTACGTCGCCGCCGGGGATCGCGCGGGGGCGGTGCGGGTGCTGCGGCAGGCGGCGGACGTGGCCTACCGCTCCTTCAACCTGGAGACGGCGCTGGACTACTACCTGCGGGCGCTGCGCCTTGGGCGGGAGGCGCAGGACGCCAGCGCCGATCCCGGCGAGGCGTTGATCGTGCTGCTGCGCCTGGGGGAGATCTACGGGACGCTGGGGGATCTGGCGCTGGCGGAGGATCACCTGCGGGAGGCGCAGGCGCTGGCGGAGGCGCCGCCGGTGTCGCCGCTCAAGCGCAGGATCCAGGGCCGCGCGCTCCAGCTGGAGGGAGAGCTGGCGTTGCAGCGCGGGGATCTGAGCGCGGCGCAGCGCGGGCTGGAGGCCGCGCGGGAGATCTGGCTGGAGATCGGGGACGATCACGGCGTCGCCCGCGTCATCACGGAGCTGGCCCATGTGCGCATCCTCCAGGGCGATCCGGCGGCGGCGCTGGACCCGCTGCTGGAGGCGCTGGTGCTGGCGGAGCTGATCGGGCTGGTGTCGCTCCAGGCGCGGGCGCGGCTCTATCTCTCGCGGGTGCGCCAGCAGCTGGGCTTGCTGGAGCAGGCGGCGGCGGACGCGCGGGCGGCGCTGCGCCTCTCGACCCAGGAGGAGAACCTGGCCTACGCCGCTCACGCGCAGGTGGAGCTTGGGCAGACCCTCCTCCTGCAAGGCGAGCTGGAGGGGGCGTGCGTGGCGCTGGAGCGCGCGGTGGAGCGCAAGCGCCTCGTCCGCGACCGCGACGGCCTCCGCCGGGCGCACCGCCTCCTGGCGGCGGCGCTGGCGGCGCAGGGGGCGACCGCCGCCGCGCGGGATCAGGTGCATCAGGAGATCCAGCTCGCGGAGGAGCAGCAGGACGCGCTTGGGGCGGCGTGGTCCTCGCTGCTCTCGGTGGATCTGGAGCTGCACGCGCTGCGGGAGGCGGACGGCACCGCCGCCGACCCCCGCGCCGTGGAGGCCTGGATCAACGCGCTGGTGCGGCTGGGGGCGGAGCTGGAGCAGCCCGTGATCGTCGCGCTCGCGGAGGTCCGCCGCGTCCTCCTGGAGCTTCTGCGTCGCCCCGAGGCGGCGCAGGCGCACCTCCGGGGGCTCCTCCAGCGGGCCTCCGGCGGGGATCAGGCCATCGGCTTCCTCCTCCTGGACGGCCTCTGCGCCGCGCACCAGGGGCGCCCCGCCGAGGCGCTCCAGCGGCTCTACGAGGTCACCCCCCGCGTCCCCCAGGCGGGCCACGGGCTCCAGCTCTTCGCGCATCTGGTGTCTGCGCGGACGCTGCTCTTTCTTGGCCGCCCGGGCGACGCCCAGCCCCACGTCGAGCGCGGCTGGCACCTCGCCCTCCAGCAGCGGGCGACGCTGGAGGCGGCCTCGTTCAACCTCCTCCAGCGCTTCATCGACGCCGCCCAGGGTCAGGGCGTCGCGCCCTCGGCGCGGGCGCTTGGGTTGAACGCGGTGCTCTCGGTGGGGGCCCCCCGATGAGAGGCTGTTGGCAAAGGGGGTCTGGGGGTCACTGAGCCCCAGCCGCCGGAGGCAACTCGACCCTGAAATACACAAAATATAAATATTTTTAGTGCGTATTTATTTGTTTTTGTAGGGTGCCTCCGGCGGCCGGGGGCGCGCCCCCCCCGGACCCCCTTGCACCGCAGCCTCTCACGGGGGGGGCACGCTGCGGGCGACGCGGAAGCCGAGGTTGTGGAGGCGGTATTGGGGTGGGTAGCTGCCGCGCGCGGCGGCGCGGGCGTGGGGGGCCTGGTTGAACCAGCCACCGCCTCGGGTGACGTGGAGGGTCTCGGGATGGGCGCGGTCGGCCTCGGAGGGCAGGGCAGGGGAGGGCGGGCGTG
>CAUJGC010000230.1 GCA_963169075.1 Myxococcota bacterium | reverse complement strand
CAAACCCAGCCTGGGTCGGGGCGCCACCGGGGCCCGGGGGCCCCCGCCCCCCGGACCCCCATGGACCTCGGTCGCCCTCCTCCTGGCGGCCCTCCTCGCCTTCCTCGCCCCGGCCTGCCGCACCTCAACCCCCGAGGAGCGCGGAGAGCCGGGCCCGGTCAAGCCCCTCCCCGCCCACGTCCAGCGCGGCTTCTGCTTCGCCCACGCCTGGGAGCGCGGCGGCGTCGCAGGCTACGGGAGCGAGCACGCCCTGGCGTCCAAGAAGGAGCTGCTCCAGCTGGGGACCACCTGGGTCAGCCTCACCCCCTTCGGCTTCCAGCAGAGCCTGGAGAGCGTCGCCATCCGCCTCCCCACCTCCCCCGCCAGCGAGCGCGACGAGACCGTGGCCGCCGAGCTGCGCCACGCCCGCGACCTCGGCCTCAAGGTCATGCTCAAGCCCCACCTCTGGATCGGGCACGACGCCTGGCAAGGTCACCTCAAGCCCGAAGGCGGCACCCCCGAGGGCTGGGAGCGCTGGTTCGACGCCTACGCCGACTTCATCCTCCACTACGCCGCCCTGGCCCAACGCCACCAGATCGACGCCCTGGTCATCGGCACCGAGCTGGCCTCCGCCGCCATGAACCCCGCGCTGGAGGCCCGCTGGCGGGCCCTCATCCAGCGCGTCCGCGCCGTCTACACCGGCCCCCTCGTCTACGCCGCCAACTGGAACGAGGCCCACGGCGTCACCTTCTGGGACGCCGTGGACTGGATCGGGGTCCAGTTCTACCCTCCCCTCACCGACGACCCCGACGCCTCCTACAGCGACCTCTACGCCGGCGCCTCCCGCCACCTCGACGGCTTCGTCGCCCTCAGCCGCCAGCACGACGACAAGCCCCTCATCCTCACCGAGGTCGGCTACAAGTCCACCGCCGCCACCGCCCTCTCCCCAAGCACCTGGCCCGAGCACCTCCCCGAAGCCCAGCGCCGCTACGACGAGCGCGCCCAGGCCCTCGCCTTCCGCGCCCTCTTCAACGCCGCCGCCGAGCGCCCCGCCATCCAGGGCATCTACGTCTGGAAGTGGTTCTCCTACGCCGACACCGACGAAGAGGGCGCCATCGGCTACTCGCCCCGGGGCAAGGAGGCCGCAGGCGTCATCCAGCAGGCCTTCGCCCCCTGAGCCCGCCCCGCCCCACGAGCGCCATGCCCCCTGCACTCCCCCTCGATCTCCGCCTCCCCAACCCGCCACCCCTCTTCATCGGCCGCGAGGACGAGCTGGCCTGGCTCGACGACGCCGCACGCCGCGCCCCCCTCACCCTCCTCTGGGGCCCCGAAGGCGCCGGCAAGACCGCCCTCCTCTGCCAGTGGCTCCACCGACGCTCCGGCCTCGACACCGCCGCGATCCTCTACCTCACCCTCCCCCCCGTCCGCACCCCCGAGGCCCTCGCAGAGGCCCTCCTCGTCCAGCTCGCCCGCGCCGAGGGCCTCACCGAGCACCTCGACTTCACCGACCTCGCCAGAGAGCCCCTCGCCGCCCTCGGCGTCGTGCTCGATCAGGTCGATCAGGCCGCCCGCTGGATGGTCTGGGACGACACCCACCTCCTCGACCCCGCCGCCCTCCGCGCCATGCTCAACCTCCTGGCGCGTTATGCGCGAGATAGCAGGTGGCTTGTTCTTGGACGCCAACCCTGCTGGACCCTCCCCGCCCAGACCCTCCTCCTCCAACCCCTCCACCTCACCCACCGCGCCCAGCTCCTCGCCGCCTGGACCGCCCCCAACCTCCACCTCCCCGAGGCCGCCCAGCGCGCCCTCCTCCAGACCCACACCTCCCTCCGCGACCTGGAGCACGCCGTCTGGGGCGCCGTGAGCGACGCCGCAGCCCCCACGCCCCTCCCCGCCCTCACCGAGCCCCAGCGCCGCGCCCTGGAGCTGCTCCGCGCCACCACCCGCCCCCTCCCCGCCCGCTGGCTCACCGAGATCGCCGGGTGCGACGAGGACGCCCAGGACGCCCTCCGCGCCGCCCGCCTCGTCCGCGACACCCCCACCGGGCTCCGCCCCGACGAGCGCCGCGCCGAGGCCCTCACCCTGGGCGCCCCCTCCGACGCAACCCTCCGCCGCATCGTCCGCACCCTCGGCCAGGCCCAGCCCATCCCCCTCCTTATGGAAGCGCTGCGCCTCGCCGCCACCCACGCCCTCGACGACGAGCTGGACGCCCTCCTCCAGCGACGCTTCGACGCCCTGCGGCGCCACGGCGCCCTGGTCGAGCTGTGGAGCTACCTCCGCGACCTCGACCGACCCGCGCTCACCGGCTGGCGCCTCCGCTGCGCCTGCGAGCTGGGCGACGTCCTCCTCCTCGCCAACACCCCCACACCGCCCCTCGACACCTGGGAGCGCCTCGCCTGGTGGAGCCGCGCACTCCAGCTCCTCGGACGCTACGACGAGCTGGTCCTCCTCGCCCAGCGCGTCCCCGAGCGCCTCCCCCCACCCCGCCCCGAGGACCGGCGCCACGTCGCCGCGCACCGCCACGCCTATTCCGGCGCGCACCGCACCCAGGGGCGCCCCGACGACGCCCACCTCCTCCTGAGCCGCGACGAGGCGCCCGACCCCGAGCTGACCTGGCAGGCGCACGTGCTGGAGCTGCGCATCCTCATCCACCAGGGGCGACGCGACGACGCCCTCCGCAAGCTCGCCGCCCTGGAGGACGAGGACGCCGCCACCAGGAGACAGCTCTCCCTACACGAAGCCTATACGCGGATCTATCTCTACTATATCCTTCAGGAGTTCAGCGACGCCCTCCGCCTCCTCGACGCCCACCTGGACAACCCCAGCCGCCCGGTCGTGCTCTTCGAGCCCCACCTCCTCCTCTGCGGCGGCCTCCTCCTGGAGACGGGGGACACCGCACGCGCCGGACGCTTCGCCCAGCAAGCCCTCCTCCACAGCCAGGAGCGCAGCTTCAACCACGCCAGCGCCCTGGGCATCGCCCTGGAGGCCCACCTCCACGCAGGCGAGCTGGACGAGGCCCGCGCCCGCTACCTGGCCCTCACCCAGGCCCTCCCAAGCCTCCCCGCCGAGTTCGCCGCCCACGCCTACGACATCGCCCTCCGCCTCAACCTCCTCACCGGCGCCGCACTCCCCCTCCCCGACCTGCCCCCCCAGGGCTCCTTCAGCGACGAGGCCCGCGTCCAGATCGCCATGACACAACACCTCGCCGCCCTCCGCTGTGACCCCGACCCGCCTCCCCTCCCCCCCTGCGACGACGACGCCCTCCCCACCCGCGCCCGGCACGCCCTCCTCCGCGCCTACCAGGCGCTCCGCGCCCACCAGCCCGCCGACCTCGACGACCTCCTCCGCTGGGCCGAGGTCCTGGCCGCACAGCGCTGGCTCCGCGGCGCCCTCGACGTCGCCCACGCCGCCTGCGAGCTGGCGCTCATCCAGCGCCCGGACCTCCTCGACGCCGCCGCCCGCACCTTCAAGCGCCTCGCAGACCAAAGCACCGCCCTCGGCGTGCGCCAGGAGGCCAGCTTCTTCTGCTGGTGCGCCCACGCCCCACGCGACGCCGCCCAGGCCCACGCCTTCCTCCACGACCACCCCCGCGCCCTCCTCGCCCAGCGACGCCTCCGCGCCCTCCTCCACGAGCCCGCCCACCTCGACCGCGTCGATCTCCTCCTCCTCGACGCCCTCCGGCGACGCCACGCCTTCCCACCGCCCTCCCCCGCCCACCCCGCCTGGGGCTACGACGCCGCCCTGCGCGAGGCCTGGACCGACGCCGGGCAGCGCTGCTCTCTCGCCTCGCGCCAGCTCGCCCACCGCCTGCTCTGCGCCCTCGCCGCCGCAGGCGGCGCCCTCTCCAAAGAGGACCTGCTCCTCCAGGTCTGGGACGAGCCCCACTACCACCCCCTCAAGCACGACAACCGCCTCCGCGTCCTGGTCAAGAAGCTCCGCCAACACCTCGACGCCCACCTCGGCGGCGACGGCTGGATCGAGACGCTGGAGGACGGCTACGCCCTCCGCCCCCCCTTCTCCTCCGCGCACCTCCCCCCGCAGGACATCTGACGACATCACGGGACATCACCCGACCCTCGCACACACCGCACACTCCCCCCTACACTCCCCGGCTGAGAGCGTGCCAGGCGCTCCCCCAAGACACGCAGGGCCACCCCGCCCGCGCAGCTCCCAGACCGAGGTCCGTTCATGAAGCCCTCCTCCCTCCTCCTCGCCTCCCTCCTCCTCGCCTCCCTCGCGCTCGCCGCCTGCGGCGACACCACCAGCGGCGGCGGCTCCGACGACAACAACAACAGCAGCTCCAACAACAGCAGCGCCAACAACAGCAGCGCCAACAACAACGACAACCTCCAGAAGCCCGACGGCTCCGCCTGCGGCAGCGCCTCCCGCACCGGCGAGACGCGCTGCGACGCCTCCGTCAACGGCAGCTGTCAGGCGGGCCAGTACTGCGACAACACCACCCTCGCCTGCGAGGTCGGCTGCACCAGCGACAACAACTGCGCCGGGAACCAGTACTGCGACATCACCGACGGCGTCGGCCTCTGCCGCAACTGCATCGTCCAGGAGCCCACCCCCGATCCCGATCCCGACCCCGATCCCACCCCCTCCAACAGCTCCTGCGAGGACGGCGGCGACGCCCTCCGCGCCTGCGGCGCCAGCGCCCCCGACACCGCCGCCTTCATCGCTGGCTGCGACGACGCCCTCTCCGACCCCGACCTCAAGCCCCTCGTCGAGACCCTCCTCCGCTGCATCGACCTCGCTGCCGACTGCGACGAGCAGGCGACCTGCCTGGAGGACGAGGACACCAACAACCTCAACAACAACCCCAACAACAACACCCCCACGCCCACCGACAACATGTGCGACGAGGCCGCCGCCTTCGCCCTGGGCTGCGACCTCATGGACGCCGCCGAGGCCGCCGACTTCCAGGCCACCTGCGAAGGCAACGACGCCGCCGGAGAGTTCGACGACCTCGCCTTCTGCCTCTCCAGCGCCGCCGAGACGGACGACTGCGAGGGCGCCGAGTTCGTCTGCCCCCTCTGAGCGCAACCCAGCGACAGCCCCCAGAACAAGCCGCCGAATTAGTGCTTATTTTATATAAAATAAGCATTGATTCGGCGACTTTGTAGTGCTTCGGCTCCCCGAGACCGGGCCCTACCTGATCCTCGCGCACCTTCAGCGCGGCGACATCGTACGCCACCTCCATCCAGCTCCCTGAGGAGCGACACCTCACCCCAGCGCGTCCTTCGCAGCCTGGCAGGCGGGGTCGTGCTCCAGGGCGATGCGGTACATCTCGACGGCCTTGGCGACCTTGCCAGTGGCGGCGGAGGCCTGGCCGAGGCCGACGTAGACGCGGGCGCGCTCGGTGTCGGTGGGGAGCATGTCGAGGCGTTGGACGAGGAAGGTGAGGAGGTCGAGGGCCTCGGTCCAGCGCTCGCGGGCGAGGTGGACCGCGGCGAGGTCGAGGCGCGCGGCGGCGGAGGGGTTGGGGCCTTCGAGGGCCTGGGCGAGGTAGCGCTCAGCGAGGTCGAGCTGATGGGCGTGGAGGGCGGCGCGTCCCATCTCCTCCGCGAGCCTGGCGAGGGCGGCGGGGTCTTTGGAGAGGACGCGCTGGGAGCGCTCGATCTCCTGGAGGTGGGAGAGCGCGGCGGCGGGGTCGTCGAGGCGGTGGTAGAGATCGACCAGCTCGCGGCGGACGCGGTCGCGCAGGGAGGCCCAGACGCCGGAGGAGCCGCTGGCGCCGGAGGCCAGCGCGAGGGCCAGCTCCAGGGCGCCGGCGGCCTGGCGGATCTCTCCGAGCTTCTGGTCGAGGAGCTGGGCGAGGTCGCGGCCCATCTCCATGGCCTCGGCGATCTCCAGGCGCTCGTTGGTGTCGAGGGTGTGGCGGAGGAGGCTGGCGGCGTCCTCCCAGCGCTCCTGGCTCTTGAGGAGGTCTGCGAGGGCGTGGACGCTCTCCAGGTCGTCGGGGTTGATCTCGCGGGCGCGCTCCAGGAGGGCCTCGGCGCGTGGGAGGTCGCGGAGGTTGCGGCGGGCGATCTCGGCCATCTGGCGGAGGGAGAGGGCGCGGGCCCAGGCGTCGTGCTGGAGCTGCTGCTGAAGCTCCAGGGTGTCGAGGAGGTCGTCCCAGGCGCGGCGCTGGCGGGCGCTCTGGGCGAGGCGTTCGAGGGCGGGGAGGTGCTGCTCGGGCTCGGGGCGCTGGAGGAGGCGCTTGAGGGCGTCGAGGGCGGCGGGGTGGTCCTCCAGCTCCTCCGCGAGGCGGAGCAGCTCGTTGAGGGGTCGGGCGTCGTCGGGGGTGAGGTCGGCCCAGGTCTGGAGGTGCTTGAGGGCGTCCAGGGGGCGCCCGACGCTCTGCTCCGCGAGGCTGGCGAGGCGCTCCAGGAGGCCGGCGCGCTCCTCCTGGAGGCGGGGGCTCTTGAGCTTGCGGGCGGCCAGCTCGTCCTGCTGGCGGGCGAGGGTGAGGTAGTGGCGCTCGGGGTCCCCGAGGAGGTGGTAGAGGTCCGCGAGGCGCGGGAGGAGCGCGGCGGCGGCGGCGGGGTCGAGGGCGTCCTCCTGGAGGACGCGCTCGTAGAGGGCGGCGGCCTCCTCGCGCCGGGCGGGGTTGTTGGCGAGGAGCTTGGCGCGTCGGATGAGGACATCGCTGAGGGCGCGGGGGTGGTCGAGGAGGTCTGCCAGGTGCTCCAGCACGGCCTCCAGGGCGTCCAGGCGGGCGGGGCCGAGGTGCTTGGCGAGGCGCCCGACGCTCTCGCCGGGGCGGTCCTCGGCGTTGATGAGGGGGGCCAAGGCGAGGGCGGCGGCGCGGGGGGCGTGGAGGGCGTCGAGGGCCTGGGTGGCGATCTCCCAGCGGGCGCTCTGGCGGGCGGCGTCGTCGGCGGCTGAGGCGAGGCGGGCGTCGAGGTCGCGGAGGAGGCGGGCCTCGGGGGAGTCTTCGGCGGCCCAGGCGTCGAGGAAGGCCTCGGCCTCGGGGTCGCCGGGGAGGATCGCCTGGAGGGCGGTCCAGGTGCGGGCGGCGGCGGGGCGGTCGTCGAGGCGGTCGGCGTAGAGGAGGGCGAGGCGGCGGAGCCAGTCCTCGCGTCGGGGGAGCGGGTCGAGGCGGAGGAGGTCCTCCAGGAAGGCGGCGAAGCGGGCCCAGGCGTCGCCGCGCGCGGCGGCGTCTTCCAGGGCGGCGAGGGCCTCGGGCTGCTCGGGATCGAGGAGGAGGGAGCGCCGCCAGGCGTCCCAGGCGTCCTCAGGGAGGCCGCGCTCGGTGTGGACGGCGGCGAGGCGTCCGAGGATGCGCGAGGCGTCGTGGGGGCGTCCTGCGGCCTCCTGGGCCATGATCTCGAGGGTGTCCGCGAGGCCCGCGAGGTCGCTCTGGCTGCGGTGGTGCAGCTCGAGCATGTCGCTGAGCTGCAAGGCGAGGGGCTGCTGGCCGGTGAGGAGGAGGGTCCTGGCGAGGTCGAGGACCTCGTGGGCGCGGGGGTGTTCGGGGGGGAGCTGGGCGAGCAGCTCCTGGAGGGAGGTCAGGGCGGTGTCCACGTCCACGGCGGCGCGCTGCTTGGGGGTGGCGCCGTCGAGGAGGCCCTCGGTGCGGAGGCGGACGACGTTGAGGGCGGCCTCGGTGCGGGCGTCACCGCTGAGGAGGGGGCGGAGCTTGTCGAGGGCCTCGATCTTGCCGGAGGCGCTGTCGAGGTGGGCGAGGAGGTGGAGGACCTCGGCGTTGGAGGGGTCGGCCTCGGCGGCGAGGCGGAGGGCTTCGCGCTGGGCCTCGCGGTCGTCGAGGGCCTCGAAGACCTGGGCCTGGGCCTGGGCGAGGAGGGAGCGGGCCTCGTCCTCGGGCTGGCGCTCGATCTCCTCGGCGTAGACCCTGGCGAGGGCGTCGAGGCAGGCGAGGCGCCTGGCGAGGCCGAGGAGGCGTCGGTGGGTGTCGCGGGAGGTGGGGGCGAAGGTGAGGCTGCGGACGAGGGCGCCGTAGGCGCCGTTGAGGTCGTCGTTGGCCTGGCAGATGGCGGCGAGGCGGCTGAGGGCCTCGGCGGCCTCGGGGTTGAAGTCGTGGGAGGCGAGGGAGGTGAAGAGCTGCTCGTAGAGATCGACGACGAGCTGCCAGCGGGGCCCGATGGCCCAGTAGGCCTCCAGGAGCCCGGAGCCCGCGAGGAGGAAGCGGGCGCTGCGGCTGGAGCTGGCGTCCAGCTGCTCGAAGAGGATCTCCAGGACGGGCTCGCGGGCGTCGGGGTCGGCCTCCCCGGCGAGGATCTCCTGGAAGAGGGTGAGGGCCTCGTCCTCCTGGCCCAGCTCGTTGACCAGGGCCTCGGCCAGGTGGGCGCGGATGAGGGGCGCCCAGGGGAGGGGCTCGGGGCGCTCCAGGAGGCCGTTGAGGCAGGCCATCCAGGCGTCGGCGCGCCGCGTCTGGGCGTAGAGGCGCGCCAGGGCCTCGAAGACCCCGGGGTCGGGCTCCAGGGCCAGGGCCTGCTCGAAGGCCTCCAGGGCCTCTTCGGGGCGGTGGAGCTTCTGCTCGCAGAGGGCGCCGATGCTGACGAGGATCTGGCGGCGCTCGGCGGCCTTGGGGAAGAGGTGGAGGCCGTCGCGGTAGAGGCGCACCAGGTCATCCCAGGCGCCTTCGGCCATGAAGCGCTGGCGCTGGCGGTTCAGCTCCTCGATCTGGCGGGCCAGCTCGGCGCGGTCGAGGCGGGCCAGCTCGGCAGAGCGGGTGACCTCGGCGGCGACCTCGGCGGCGTCGGCCGGGGGAGCCGGCGGCGCGTCGGGGAGCGGCAGGGGCTCGGGGGGAGCGGAGCGCACCGCGCGCATCATCGGCGTGGAGGTCGTGGCCTGCTCATCCTGGCGACGGGAGTCCGGCACGGGGACAGGCGCGGACGGACGGGCGGCCCCCGGCGCGGGGCGAGGCAGCACCGGCGGCGCGGCGCCGGGCGCGACCCGGGGGAGCTGCTGGGTGGTGGCGCGCGGCGACGGCGCGCGCTGGAGGCTCGGGAGCGGGATGGTGCCGCGGGCGGGCTCGGGGCTCTCCTCGGGCTCGGGGGCGGCCTCGGCGCGGGGCGCCAGCGTCCAGCCGCCTGCCGCCAGCTCCGCCGCGCCGCGCCGCGCCAGCTGGATCCAGAGCGCGTCACCCCGCAGCCCCTCCAGCGCCTCGGGACGCAGCAGCGCCGCCATCGGGGCCAGCGGACCCAGCGGGTCCCGCTCCCCAAGCGCGTCCAGCTCCGCCTGGAGCGCCGCGCCGCCCTCCCCCCGGAGCGCCGCCTCCACCGCCGAGGCCGCCCGACGCCACCCTGCCTCGTCCTCGCCGCTGCGCGCCTCGCCCCAGGGGTGGACCCAGCGACGCGCAGCCTCCATGTAGCGCGCCAGCGGGAGGAGGTGGACGCAGGCGAAGCCCGCCTGCCCGCCCCAGGACGCCGGCGTCAGCACCCCCAGCCCCTCCAGACCGCCCAGGTCCTCCGCGCGGAGCGGCAGCCCGCAGCGCTGCGCCAGCTCGATAAAGGATGCCGCGTCCAGGATCCCGCTCGTCATCACCCCTCCACCTCGGCTGCGGCGGCGCCTCGGGCCGCCGGCTTCATGATCTCGCCCAGGAGCACCGTCGCGTAGCTGCCGCTGGGCAGCGTGAAGCAGACCACCACCCCGCCGCCCTCGGCGGCGGCGACCTCGATCTCGCCCGGATAGACCAGCAGCGGGCGCCGCGTCCCCTGCGCCAGCTTCCCAAGCGGCGCGAACGCCGCCAGCGTCAGCCCGTGCGCCGCCAGGAGCGCCGCCTCCCGCGCCCCGGCCTCGTCGCGAGCCTCCCGCATCGCGTGGCCGAACATCGGGCCGGTGGGGACGATCTCCTGCGCGTCCAGGCGCGGCTGCTCCGCCGCCGCGTCCTCCGCCCAGAAGACCCCGCCGCTCTCCACCCGCGCCATCAGATCGCCGGGCAGGACGCGCCAGAGCAGCCCCTCCCGCAGCCGCGCCGCCAGCGCCTCGTTGAAGAGGTGCGACTGGAGCGCGCTGATCACGAAGCGCCGCTCCGTCTTGTGGAGCTTCAGCCGCTCGCCCCGCAGCAGCGCGAGGCCCCGCGCCACGTTGCCCCCCGCCGCCCCGAAGCGCTGATCCCCATAGAAGTTGGGCATCCCCCGCCGAGACAGGATCGCCGCCGCAGCCTGCGCCCGCTCCAGCGCGCCCTCCCCCACCCCGCGCACCGTGATCCGGAAGCGGTTGCCCCGCAGGTGCCCCGTCTTGAGCTTGTTGACGTGCCGGCCCACCTCCAGCACCTTCAGGCCCTCCACCCCCTCCAGCCCGGCCTGCACGGCCTCCGCCGTGAGGCGGCCCTGGGGGTCGTGGACGCTCCACCACTGGCGCGTCACCGCGCGCCGGTCCTTGGTCCCCGCCTGCCCCAGCCCGTCCGGGTCCAGCTGGAGCGCCCGCACCAGGCGGCGCTGCGCCTCCTGCGCGCTCAAATCCCTTTTCTCTACCCATAGATAGGCGTGCTCGCCCTCGCCGCTCGGCAGGTAGGCCGGCACCTCCTCCACCTCGAAGTCCTCCGGCTGCTCCTTGAGCACGCCGCCGATCCCTTCCACCTCCGCCGTCACCCAGGGGATTTCTTCCGCCACGCTCGCCCGCGCTCCTCAAGCTGTTGTCACCAACGCATCGCGTCCCCGCCACCCTACCACGCGCCTCCCCGCGCGCTCAAGGGGCGCCCGCTCGCCTGACATTCCGGTTGACAGCCTGCGCCGCCGGGGGGCACACTCCCTCCCCGTGGACTGAGCGCTGATGCCCCAGGAGCCGCGTCATGAGTGTCAAGCCGCAACCGTACACCTCGCAGACCATCCGGGTCCTCGTCGTCGACGACGAGCCCGACATCTGCGAGTACATGACCCTCCTCCTGACCCAGAGCGGCTATCAGGTCGTCGCCCTGACCAACCCGCTGGAGGTCATCGACACCCTCAAGGCCGACACCTTCCACATCGTCATCCTGGATCTCATGATGCCCAAGCTCAACGGCATCGAGCTCCTCGATCAGATCCGCCGCATCGACACCGACATCGCCATCGTCATCTTCACCGGCTACCCCTCGGTGGACACGGCGGTCCAGTCGCTCAAGCACAACGTCTCGGACTACATCAAGAAACCCTTTGATGTTCAGGAGTTTACCGAGACCATCGAGCGCATCCTCCGCGGCCGCGGCCTCCTCACCGACCCCGAGGAGACCCTCCACAAGAGCATCGGCGCCACCATCCGCAACCTCCGCCGCGAGCGCAGCCTCACCCTCAAGCAGCTCAGCCGACGCACCGGCCTCTCCGTCTCGCTCCTCAGCCAGATCGAGCGCGCCGAGTCCTCGGCCTCTGTCTCGTCCCTCTACAAGGTCTCCGCCGCCCTGGAGGTCCGCCTGACGGACCTCTTCGGCGCCTTCTGACTCAGTGCCCCCAGCGGCCGCCCGCCGCCTCCACCCGCGCCTTGTAGCGATCCAGCACCGCCCGCACCCGCGGCTCCTCCTCCATGGAGGTCGGCAGCGGCACCACCCGCGAGCGCAGCCACGAGGTCGGCCCCGCCGCCGCCTTCGGCGCCGCGTCCGGGAGCGTCCCCTCCACCGCCTTGAGCCGCTGAAGCGAGAGGTCCAGGCTCCGCTTCAGGCGCTCCTGCGTCGGCGCGTCCTGCGCCGACGACTCCGCCAGCGTCCGGCGCGCGTTGTGGACCGAGCGGTAGCTCCCGATGTAGTGCGTCGCCGCGCTCCCCGCCGGGCTCTTCCCCGAGGCCACCTCCAGCTTCCCCTCGATGACGTGCAGATCCACCCGCCCCAGGTGCTTGCCCTGCGCGCCCGACTCCACCAGCGGCACCTCCAGGCGCGGCGTCCAGATCGGCTGGAAGGTCGTCCGCCGCGTCCCCGACGCCACCGCCAGCACCACCGGCAGCGACGCCCGATCCAGCCCGTCCACCAGCTGCTCGGTGCGGTTCACCCCCAGGTTGGAGAGGAGCACGATCCCCTCCACACCCGCCGCCCGCAGCGGCGCCGCCTGCGCCAGGAGCGCCTGGCGCGGCTCGTCCGCCTCAAAGCCCACCTCCCGCAGCGCCGCCGGGTCCTGCTCGTCGATGAGCCCCACGAAGGCCAGCTTCCGCCCCGCGACCTCCTTGACCACAAAGGGCGGCAGCCAGAGCCCCGCCTGCCCCTGGCGGCGCAGGTTCGCGCTCACCCACGGGAAGCGCGACGCCTTGCGCAGCCGCTCCGTCTCCTTCGCCCCCATCGCCAGATCCAGCCGCCCCGGCGAGAAGGCGTCCGTCGGCATCGTGTTCAACGCCTCCACGACGGCGTCCGCCACCAGGAGCGTCACCTTGCGCTCCCTCTCGCCCAGCTGCCCCACCTGCGGCGACTTGAAGAAGAGATCCCCCGCGTCCACCACCGCGAAGCCGTCGGGGCGATCCAGCGCCACCTCCGTCTGCGACGACGTCGCGATGAGCTGCGCCTTGCGCGCCAGACCGCCCATCGGGTTCTTCTTGCAGCCGCAGTCCTCCACCTCGCCGTGGACGTTGCCCGTGTAATAGACCGTGAGGACCTGCCCGCGCGGCTGATCCGGCACCGACACGTCCGGCGTCCCCCCCTGCGCCAGATCCGAGAGCGGCGAGACCGCCTCGTAGAGCCCCCGGTAGATCGCGTGATCCACCGCCTGCCCCACCGTCACCGGGTAGCGCGCAGGCGCGCCCGCCGACACCGGCAGCGACACCTCACGCGCTGGACCCGGGAGCGGCGGCGTCGCCGCCGCCGACACCGGCGCCGAGGCCTCGCCTCGCTGACCCGCCCCAGGCTCCGGAGCCTGCGGCGCGCAGGCCACCAGCCACGCCAACACCCCACCCATCCAGGCCCAGCGCCTCATCACCGCCTCCGCTCAGTAGCAGATCTTCTTGCTCTGAAGCTGCTTGACCTTGCCGCGCGCGTCGTTCTTGAACTTCGAGCGCGGGTACTCCGCCACAAAGCCCTCAAACATCGCCTTGGCGTCGTCGCACTTGCCCAGCCCGATGAACGCCTCCCCGATGCGGAAGATCGCCGCGTCCTCCACGTCGGACGCCTTGAACTTCTGCACCACCTTCCCAAGCTCCAGCACCGCCTCCGCGTACTTGCCCTGGTTCAGGTAGGACTGCCCCAAAAGGAGCTGCGCGTTGTCGGCCTTCTTGTCGCTCGGGAAGCGCTCGACGTAGCGCTGGAACGCCGCCAGCGCACCCGGCCAGTCCCCGCCGTCAAAGCGGCGGTTGCCCTCGTCCCAGAGCGCCGTCGGGTCCTCCGGCAGGTTGTCCTTCACCGGCGCGCTGGTCAGGCGGCTGTCCACGTCCTTGCGGAAGAGGTCGAAGTCCTTCTCCAGCTGCGCGAGGTTGCGGCGCGTCCCCTCCACGTCGCCCCGGATCTGGTCGATGGCCTTCTTGACCTCGATCATCTCCGCGCCCAGATCCGCGCTGTTGCGCGCCAGGCGGTCGCTGGCCTCCTTGCTCACCTTCTGGATGTTCTCCAGATCCGCCTGCGCCTGGCGGAGCGTGTCGGCCAGCTCGTTGTCAAGCCGGTTGCGCGTCGCGTCCAGCTCCTGACGGAGCGCCGCCACGTCGCCCTCCACCTTGTCCACCCTGCCGCTGGTCGCGCACCCCATCCCCCAGGACGCCCACAGCGCCGCGCTCGCGATGACCGCGCACCGACCGATCCACTCCCGCTTCATCCTGCCTCCCTTGATCTCTCGCCGCAGCGCCCAGATAGAGCGTGGCGCCGGCACCCCTCCTGGGATAGCCGCCGCCGCAAGCCGCGTCAAGCTCCAGAAGATGGGGGTCCGGGGGCGGCTCGCCCCAAGCCAAAGGAGGCGCCCCCAAGAACAAAATCCACAAGAATCACAAAGGATTCTCATGGATTTTATCCAAAACCGGGGGCTTCGCCCCCGGCACGTCCCCGCATCACCGCCAGTTGAACTCGCAGCGACGGTTCAGGCTCCACGACGACTCGCCGCCGCCAAACTTCGCAGGCTTCGCCTCCCCGTAGGAGATCGTGCTCAGGCGGTTGCCCGAGACACCCAGCGACACCATGTAGTCCTTCGACGCGCGCGCGCGGCGCTCGCCCAGGGCCAGGTTGTAGGCCTCGGTCCCGCGCTCGTCGCAGTGACCCTCGATCTGGAGCGCGCGGTCCCGCGACTTCACGCACTCGGCGTGATCGCGCAGCTTCTCGCGAGCCGACGCCTGCAGCCCCGACTCATCAAAGTCGAAGTAGACCGGCTCCAGCGCGTCGCAGCTCCCCGCCGGGCCGCCGCCCACCTTGTCCACGCACACCGAGTTCGAGCACTGCTTGCCCGCCGGGCAGTCCGCGTCCACCACGCACTCCGCCGCCAGCTGGCAGGCCCCGTTACGGCACACCTCGCCGTTGCTGCAGTCGCTGTCCGCACGACACTCCGGCCCGCACTGGTTGTCCCAGCACTTCTGCTTGCCCACGCACTCGCTGTCTCCCTGGCACCAGCCCGGGATCTTCTCGCACGCCCCGCCCACGCAGCGCGTGCCCTGCGCGTTGCAGTGCTCGTCCACGCGGCACTCCTGACACTTCTGGTTCAGGCAGTACTCCACCGGACGCTCCGGGTTCTGATCACGGCAGTCGTCATCGTTGCGGCAGTCCGGGTAGGAGATACACGCTGAGAGCAACCCGCTCAGCCCCGCCATGAGGATCAGCACTCCCCACCAGGACATCCCTTCGCCACGTCGCTGCGTGGCTTGAACCTTCTGCATCACTCTCCTCCTCCGCTATGATGACTACACGTCTTTTGACACAAAACAAGATGATTGAATTTGAGTGTTCTTATTCACTCATCTTCACCCCCTGCGGCGCTCTCCGGGCCGACAGGGAGGTGCGACCACCTCGCTCCGGGTCGAGGGGTCTGTATAGTTATGTCTGGCGTCATGTCAACTGGCCACCGCAAGAAAATTCCGCTCAGACTATCACCGTCAACGCTGCGCCTCCGCAGCGTTGGCCTCGCGGCGCAAGAGCGCGCCTTCGCGCGTGATCGCCCAGAGCGCGCCGTCGCCGCCGCGCACCAGCCGCTCGATGCGACCCCAGCTCCCCGTCCACGCCGCAGCCCAGTCCACATACGGCGGCGGCGCGCTCAAGACCACCCCGCCAGCGCAACCAAGCAGCGCCTCGCCTGAAGCCGAGACGATCACGTCGTGGCACCGCACCGGCAGCGCCACCAGCCGCTGCCGCGCCTCACCCTCCACACCCCGCTCCCAGCCCCACACCCCGCCTGGGCCGCCCAGCCACACCCCGCCGCCCGGCGCCACCCAGAGCCGCGTCACCGGCGCCTCCGTCCCGCGGTCCACCTCCAGCCGACGCAGCGCCAGCCCGTCCGCGCCAGGCTTCCCCACCCCAAGCCCGCCCACGCTGGACACCAGCACCTCGCCATCCGCCAGCGGCGCCACGTCCAGCACACGCCCTGGCGCTGCGCCCGACACAAACGACACCGGCACCTCCGCCAGCTCCGCCCCCGCGCCGCGCCAGAGCGTGCCGTTGGCTGAGAGCGCCAGCACGCCCCCCGACCACGCCAGCCGCCGCACCTCCCCCAGCCTCCCGTCCGACGGCGCCCGGACCAGCGACCACGCCTCGCCTTCCAACACCCACACCCCGCCCACCGTCCCCAGCGCCAGGCGACGACCGTCCCCCGCCAGCGCCGTCGTGTGCGCTCCCTCCAGCTCCTTCGGCAGCCCGGGCGGCGGCGCCCAGCGACGCCCGCCGTCCTCGCTCCGCAGCAGGTGCCCCCCAAAGCCCCCCGCATAGATCGCGCCGCGGTGCAGCGCAGCCCCCATCAACGTCCGCGAGCGCCCCTCCTGCAACGCCTCCCACGTCGCCCCGCCGTCCTCCGAGAGCAGCATCACCCCCTCGTGACCCACCATCAAGAAGCGCTCCTCTCCCAGGTGGAGCAGCTCAAAGATCGAGCGCGACGTCGAGAGCGGCACCAGCGACCACGACTCCCCGCGATCCACGCTCCGCAGGAGCATCCCGCTCTGCGTCATCCCCAGGATCACCCCGCCCTCGCTCCCCGCCATCAACGCGAAGCTCTGATCCTGCGGAAGCGACACCACCCGCATCCGATCCACCTCGCCGGCCAGGAGCATCCCGGAGCTGTCCAGCGCCAGCACCTCCCGGCCCCGCGACGCCAACGACACCACCGCCCCCAGCCCCGGCATCCGCCGCTCCTCAAAGCGGCGCACCCCCTGCTCGCTCACAAAGAACTCCCCGGACTCGCCGCCCAGGATCACGCCGCTCCCCGAAGCCCCGAAGCCCGCGGCGCTCAAGAGATCCACCGGGACCTCCGACGCCACCGCGCGCGGCAGCTCCACAGGACGCCACGTCACCCCCAGATCCCCCGAGATCGACGCCCGCGTCTGGCGACCCAGCGCCAGCACGTTCGCCGCGTCCAGCGCCACCACCCCCACCCCCTCCGCGCCCAGCTCCCCGGACACCGCCCAGCTCCGCCCCCCGTCCTCGCTCCGCAGGATCTTCCCGCTGCGCGTCGAGGCCCAGCCGAAGCGACCGCTCCCAAACGCCACCCCCGTCACGTCCCCCACCCCGGCGGGCACCTCCACGCGCTTCACCTCCCCCTCCTCCAGGCGCACCATCAGCGCGCCCTGCCCGCCCGCCATCACCACCCCGTCGCGCGGCGCCGCCACCCCGTAGAGCGCGCCCACCGCGTCGCCCCGCAGCAGCGTCCACACCCCACCTCGCCCCTGGCGGTACACCCGGTGCGCCGAGAACGCCCAGCCGCCGCCCGGCTCCGGGATGAACCCGCGCATCGGCTGCCCCTCCCAGCGCCCCTGCGAGGTCCAGCGACGCCCGCGATCCGCGCTCGACCAGAGCGCGTCGCCCGCCACCGCGTACCACCGCCCCTCCGCGATCCCGACCCACGCCACATCCGCAGGCAGCGACCTCAACACCTCCCAGCTCGCCCCGGCCCGCGACGAGCGCGCCAGGATGGCCCCCGTGTCGCCCCCCACCAGCACGTCCGACGCCCCGCCCGGCCCCGCCTCGATCACGCACGAGGACCACGCCGCCCGCGTCGGCGTCTTCCAGGGCTCCCAGGCCGGGGACGGCGCCGCCGCCGTCGGCGCCGGCCTCCAGTACACATGCCCACGGGTCCCGCACACCACGGCCTCCCCTTGAGGCCCCAGCGCGAGGTCCTGAAGCGTCCCGTCCAGGTCCGGGAGCTGCGTCACCTCCCAGGCCTCCTCACCGCGCCGCGTCACGACGTGGCCGTTGCTCGCCACCGCCGCCGTCCACGTCACCCCGCCGATCTGCCGCGTCGCCACCCCTGTGTAGAGCTGCCACCACGGCCCGCGCACGGGATCGTGGTCGGTCTGCTGCACCGGCACCTCCAGCGCCGCCCAGCGCTGCCCGCTCCCGTCGCTCTCCCAGATCGTCCCCTGACGCCCAAGCGCCAGCACGCGCCCTGACGCTGCCGCCAGATCCACGACCTCTTCGCCCAGGCGCGCGCGCACCTCCCAGGCGGCGCCGTCGGCGCTCCACGCCACCTCGCGATCGGTCGTCACCCCCAGGAGCCCCCCCTCGACCCGCGCCACGCGCACCAGCGCGCCGCCCAGATCCCGAGGATGGACCCGCGCCCACCCAGGCGAGGCCGCCTCGCGGGTCACGACGGGGCTGGGGTGATGCTTCAGCGACGCGGTCGGGGGAGGTGCAGGAGTCGCTGAGGCGGCAGGCGCCGCCGACGCGCTCAGCGGCGCCGACGCAGGCGCCGAACCCTCGGGAGGAGCCGCGCCGCCGCCTGCGGGCGCGCCGCGCTCACACCCCCACACGGCCGCGCAGCACACCGCCGCTGCCGCAACCCACCACGCCGCCTTCCCAACGCTTCGCATCGCCTCGTCTCCTGCTCGCCCCCCGCCATCGCCGCTCCTTCCTTAGCGCCAAACGGCGCCCAAGACCAGCGAGGCCACAAGAAACATGTATTATGCATTAAATATATTTATATTTTATCAATCATTCAACGGAGCGCAGGCGGCGCAGGCGCCGCCTCGGGCGCCGGCGTGTGGGTCACCACCAGGTTGTAGGAGTCTGCCTCCTCACCCGGGACCAGCTCCACATAATAATAGCCTGCGATCGCCTCGGTGACGTGCTCCACCCGCGTCTGCTGGCGCAGCGGCACCGTCTCCAGCTGGCGCGCCCCCGTCTGCACCAGCAGGCGATCCATCGCCAGCGGGTTGTTCCACGAGAGCGTCACCTGGAGCTTCCCCGCGCTCGGCACCTGCACAAGAAAGCGCGTCCGGCGCCCGTCTGCGAGCACCTTCCCGGTGTAGGGCGCGTCCAGCGCCAGGCTCATCGGGCGCGGCGGCTCCTGCTCCACCGGCTCGGGGGCCGTCGCGCAGCCCGCGCCTCCCAGCATCAACCCCCACACCGCGCACCACCCGACCCACCTGCTCCGCATCAACCCCACCCACGTCAAGCCGGTCCGCGCTCAGAAGCGCAGCGCCAGCGTCGGCATCACCTGGTAGATGAAGGCGTCGCCGCTGGGCGTCTCGCGCCCTCGGGACGTCTCGATCTCCTCCTCGAAGAAGTGATTGGCGGCCTGGGCGCGCAGCCCGATCGTCATGTGGGGCAGCAGCGCGTAGCCCAGCCCGAAGCCCAGCCCCAGTGTGAAGCCGCCCTGGCTGTTGGCGACGGTCCGGTTCGCGCTCAGATCGGCGTAGCCGCCGCTCACGAGCCCGTAGCCCTCCAGGCGGCCCCCCAGCGGAAAGTGGAGCTTCAGATCCACCTCCCCGGCCAGCAGCGTCGCGGACACCGAGGTCCCCGTCGTGATGCCAGGCTGCACCTGACGCGCGCCGTGGAACGAGAAGAGGAAGCTCCCCTCCACCCCCACCAGCTCCGAGATCCGATACCCCAGCCCCACCGTCAGCCCGGGCCCCGGATCGATCCGGTTGAAGCCCTCGCCGGCCACCTCCACCCCCGAGAGCCCCACGCCGAAGCTCGCGTAGGGCCCCACCGGCGAGCGCTCCGCAGGCTCCACCACCCGCGGCTTGTCGCCCTTGCGGCGTGGCTTCTTGCCGCGGGGCTTCCCCTTGCCGGGCTTGGGCTTGATCCTGGGCTGGTTGCCCC
Organism: Myxococcota bacterium; assembly: GCA_963169075.1. GTDB lineage: Bacteria > Myxococcota_A > Bradymonadia > Bradymonadales > CAUJGC01. The sequence continues at coordinate 7,349 of CAUJGC010000230.1, read as the reverse complement.
CCTGGCGAGGCTTCACCGCCGCCCCGCCGCCCTTGGGCTTCACCTTGATCTCCTGGGCCTCGGCCACCCCGGCGCCCAGCAGCACCAGCGCAGCGCACGCCGCTGCGACCCCCAGACCGCCGCCGATCCTCAGCTCTTCGCGACGCATCGCCTCACCTCCCTGCTCACTCTGCTGCGCCCAACGCCAGAAAGAACGCGGCATCCTCCAGCACCACCGGCGCCTGGAAGACCCGCACCCCGATCCCCAGCCGCACCAGCCACCCCGCGACCTCCTCGCGAGGCAGGAGCTGGTAGCCCTGCGCCGACAGGCCCGCGGCGACGGCCTCCGCCCCCTCCTCCACCACCACGGCAGCCCAGCGCTCTCCGCTCACCTCAGGCACCTCCGGCAGCGCCCCCAGCGCCAGCGCCAGCACGCGCACCCCGGGCGCCGGAGGGCCGCTGGTGTAGCGCACCACCACCCCGCCGCTGCTCCGGGAGATCACCTCCCAGGCGCTCACCCCAAGGCGAGGCATCAACACCTCGACCAGCGCCGCCAGCCCCTCGGCGGGCAGCTGCCCCAGCCAGCGCTCCACGGCGCGGAGCGACGCCTGGCGCAGCCCCTCCGCCTCGGCGTCCATGCGCTCCAGGCTCCCCCGCGCCCCCTCGCCCATCGACCACGCCGACCGGCGCCAGCTCCCCCGACCGTTGTGCTCAAAGCGCGGCGGCTGCTGACGCTGCTGGCGCGACGCGTTGTCTGCCAGCAGCACCGGGCGCAGCTGCGCCGTGATCTCGTCCAGCTCACCCGCCAGCCCCTGCTCCAGGAGCGCCTCCGCAAGCCGCTGCTCCGGCACCCCGTCGGGATCGTCAAAGCGAGCCTGGAGCAGCGACGCCACCCCGTCGGCCAGCGTCAGCGACGACGACGGCACAGACCACACAGGCGGCGCCACCGCCGCAGACGCCTGGACCTCCGCCGCCTCGACGGGCTCTGCCGCAGGCGCCTCCGCCGCGGCGGCCTCGACCTCCTCCTCCTCTTGCTGGCGCTGCTGACGACGGCGGCGGCGCCGCCCCTCCTCCACCCCCTCGCCGGGCGCCGAAGCGTCGGCCTCCTCGTCCAGCGCCTCCTCGGCGCTCAACACCAGCTCCGCCTCCGCAGCGCCCTCCCCGGCGTAGAGGCGGATCGTCTCGCGCACCTCCGCCAGCGTCGGCACCTGCCCCGTCTCCCACCCGCGGAGCCCGAAGACGCCGGGGCGTGTCCGGATCAGCGGAGAACCCTCCGCGTCCTTCCGGACCTCCTGCCCAAGCCGCGCGCCCATCGTCAGCTCGGGCGTCTTGCCCACATGGCTCAAGAGATCGCGCCGGATCGCGATCTCGGTGATCTTCTTGTAGTGCAGCGGACGCCCCGCCGCGCGGAGGACCGCTATCGCTGCCTCAAAGAATGTCATCGGTCCTCTGCCGCTCTGCTCGTCATCTCACGCACCGCCTCGGGCTTCGGCGCCGCCCCAGCCTAGCGCACCCGGACGCAGCAGCGCCACAAAAAACGCCCCTGCGTCAGACCCGCTGACGCAGGGGCGCCCAGGCGGCGGCTCACTTCGCGGGGAGCGCCGCGTCCACCGCCTCGAAGACCGGACCCAGCTGCGCGTCCAGCGACTTCGCGCTCGGACCCGCCTTCCACGAGCCCATCAGCTCGCCCTCCGGGTTGATCGCGATCACCGTGACGTACTTCTCGGTGTCCCACGTCTTGTACTTCTTCACGATCTTGTCGTCCCAGTCGATCACGATGTGGATCTGCTTGTCCAGATCCGCGATCGGCTCCTTGCCGTTCTTCTTCAAGATCCCCTGGATGCGACGCACCGTGCGGTCGTGCGCCTTCGCCGTCTTCTCCGTCACCGTCCCCGACACGCTCTCGGCCGTCTTCCAGGTGAAGGGCGCGTCGCTGAAGTCGGCCAGCGTCAGCTGACCCACCTGATCGCTGTCCGCGTAGCGCAGCACCAGCCGCTCGCTGATCGGCTGCATCAGGTCCTTCGTCTCGTCCGAGGCGATGAACACCAGCAGCACCTTGCCGCGATAGCTCTGCGTGCTGACCGCGCGACCCTTGACATCCTTGCTGCTCCAGTCGTGCGGCTTGGCCTGAGCGCCCGCGACCGCGGCCACCCCCATCAGGAGCAGCCCCATCAGACCTGCGATCGCCCAACGTGCCATGTGCCTGCGCTCCTTCATGATGCTCTCCCTTGGCTCAACCTGCTCGCTGGAGCAACCCGGTCAACTCCCCCGGCGCAGCCTCGCGCGCCTCACAAGCTGGTCTGACGAGGCGCGCGCCGCTTTATTCAAGACCCAGCTCACACCACGCCGCGCGCCCCGTCCAGGCCTCAAGGAAAGAGCCGCACCTGGCGCCACGCCCCCGACGCCACCTCCCACACGTCCCGCTCGTGGAGCCGGAACTCCCCCATCCGCCAGAACTCCACCCGGTCCGGCTTCACCCGCAGCCCGCCCCAGTGCGGCGGACGCGGGATCTCGCCATCCGCGTGGCGCTCCTCGAAGGCCGCCGCCCGCGCCGCCAGCTCCCCCGCCTCACGCATCGGCCGCGACTGGAGCGACGCCCAGGCCCCCACCTGGCTCCCTCGCGGGCGCGTCACCCAGTACGCGTCGGACTCCTCCGCGCTGACCCGCTCCACCTCGCCTTCCACCCGCACCTGCTCTTGAAGCTCGGGCCAGAAGAAGCAGAGCGCCGCCCGCGGGTTCTCGGTCATCTCCACGCCCTTGCGACTCTGAAGGTTGGTGTAGATGACAAATCCACGCGCATCAAACGACTTCAAGAGCACCACGCGCGCCGAGGGACGCCCCAGCGCGTCCGCCGTCGCCAACGTCAACGCCGTCGGCTCCGCCGCCCCCGACGCCGCGTAGCGACGCCACCCCGCCTCGAAACGCTCCAACACCGCCTCTGGAAGCTCCATCGACCCTCCTCGCTCCTGTCCTCAAGCCAGCAGATCGATCGCGACCCGCGCGTCACGGCTCGCCGGGTTCAGCTCCAGCGCGCGGTGATAGGCGGCCAGCGCACGCGGCGTGTCCCCCTCCCGCGAGAGCAGGTTCCCCAGCAACACCCACAGCTCATCCAGGCCCTCACCCCGACGGATCGCCTCCAGCAGCGCGGCGCGACCCTGCGGGTAGCGCCCCTCGCCGGGAGACGCCTCGCTCAACGTCAGCGCCCAGCCGTACCACCCCAGGCAGCGCGGCGCCGACGCGTCGTGGATGTGCGCCTGACGGAAGTGATCCGCCGCCTCCTCGAAGTCGCCCAGCTTCAGGTAGGTCTGCCCCTCCTCAAAGAGGAGCCGCGAGAGGAGCGCCGCGTCGTCTGTCCGCGCCGTCGCGCCGCCGCTGCTGATCCGACGCGCGCGCATCGTCGGCAGCGAGCGCGAGAGCGGGCGCGAGAGCGGCGGACCCGGCTTCAGGCTCCGCCGCAGCGCGTCGTCCAGACGCTCCCGCAGCTCGCCCAGCTCCTGCAAAAGCGCCTCATCACCCAGCGCCCGGAAACGATCCAGGCGGTAGCGCTCCTCCAGCGCCCGATAGACCTCCTGCACCTCCGGCGCCTCGGCGTGCTCGGGCAGCGCAAAGACCTCACGCGGGCTCCGCGCCTGACGCGCGCGCGCCAACGCCTGCGCCACCTCCGCCCGCGCCTCCTCCAGCACCGCCGCCCCGTGCCCGCCCGAGCGACGCACCGCCACCAGACGCCCCTGGGAGGCCGTCATCGCCGCGCGGCTCTGCACCGCGCCGCCCGAGCCGCTCACCGTGATCAGCCCCAGGTGCAGCAGCGCCGTGAAGCGGCGCACCACCTCCTCCAGCCCGTCGCCCGCGTGCTCCAGCAGCCAGCCCACCGTGTCGCCGCGCCGCAGCGCCGAGCGCAGCAACGCCGCGCCCTCCAGCCCCGTCTCCACCAGCGTCAGCTGCTGATGCCCCACCTCGCTCAAGCAGAGCGGACGCACCCGATAGCGCAGCGCCTCCGCCAACACCCGATCCATCGCCACCTGCTCCCGCAGCCAGCGCACGTAGAGCGCCACCGGATCAAAGCGGCGCCACCCCGCACCCTCGGGCTGCGCCGCAGGCGAGAACGTATACTCCGCCTCCGTCCACGAGAGGCAGCTCAGGAAGATCTCCTCGGTCAGCGCCTGCTCCGCCTCCTGGAGCACCTGCGGCGACACACCCCGGGCCTCCAGGAGCGACGCGCGCTCCAGGCCGCTCACGCCGAGCAGCTCGGTGTAGGCGGCGCGCTCGATCGCCCCGCGGCGCAAAAGCAGCCGCAGCAGGTTCTCGCTCAACAGGTTGCTGCGCGCCATCACCGGCAGCCCATCGCACCACCACACCTGACGGCGCACCGACTCACCCGCCAGATCCAGACGACCGCTCGCCCCCTGGCTCAACGCCAGCCGCACCAGCTCCACAAAGGGCGTCGCCCACAGCGCGCCGCGGCTCAGCGTCGCCTCCGGGGTCATGGTCCGGTGCAGCTCCTGAGGCGAAGTAGACGGCACGCGCGCCGCGTCTGTGGGGCGAGGATGGGACATAGGGGGAGATGCACCCGTTCAAGGGTCGGCAAGATGACGCCACCCTCCATTCTAGGCCTCGGCGTTGGACCTGTCAAAGCCTGGCTGCCCACTTTGGCGCGATGCGTGTGCTCATGGCGTACTTTGTCGCTCATCGACCCCCGCCAGCGTGAAGCGACGGCGCCCGCCGCCGCGCACCACCTCCACCGACCACCCCTCGCCTTGCGGCGACACCCCAAGCACCAGATCGCCGCGGCGCAGCCCCGCCGCCGCCGCGGCGCCCTCGGCGTCCTCCACCACCACCGCGTCCCCGTCGCGCCACAGCCCGAGCCCGGCCTCGCGCAGCGCCTCGCCCCACTGCTCCAGATCCACCGCCACCTCGCGCAGCTCCACCACCACCTCCTCGCCGCCGCCCGATGCTGCCCCGCGCCCCACCTGCGGGTGCGCCGCCCGGATCTCCAGCGCCCCCTTCGCCTCCAGGGTCGCCTCAAAGCGCCCCTCGGCGTCGCTCCGCACCCGGGCGCAGGTGCGCCCGGCGCACACCTCCACGAAGGCCGCCTCGACCTGGGCGCCGTAGCGATCCACCACCGCGCCGCGCACGACCCGCGCCGCCTCCAGGATGACGCGCTGCGTCATCGGGGTCGCCCCCACCTCCACCTCCCCGCTCCAACCCACATAACCCCGCTGACCCACCTCCAGCCGCCAACGCCCCGGCGCCAGCCCCGACGCGCTCCACAACCCCGCCTCATCCGCCGAACCCGACACCTCCAGCTCCCGCAGCGCCACCACCGGCGGCCCACCCTCCAGCTTCACCGGCGCCAGACGCACCGACGCCCCACCCGCCGCCGCCTCCTCGCCTCCCTCACCCTCCACCTCCCCGCGCGCCACCTCCAACGCCAGCGACCCCGACGCCGGAAGCGCGATCTCACGCTCCTCCCCCGGGCTCACCGTCACAAACGCGGGCGCCCAGCGCGCGTCGGGACCAAAAACACCCAGCGCGAAGGGACGATCCGGACACCCCGTCAACAAGAAGCGCCCCCCCGTGTGCGTCAGCGCGCGGCACGCGTCGGCGCGGCGCGCCTCCGACTCCTTCGCCGGCAGGTGACGCAGCGTCGCACCCTCCACAGGCACCCCCTCGCCGTCCACCACGCGCCCCTGCACCGCGTCCCCCGGCACGCTCAGGCGAAGCTCCACCGGCTCCTCCCGACCCAGCAGCTCCACCCGCAGCGACGCCCCCTCAAAGCCCGCCGCCGACGCCCGCACCTCCACCACCGACGGCAGCTCGTCCGCCGCGAACCACCCCGCGCTGTCCGTCACCACCACCGCCCCAAGACGCGGGCGCAGCACACCGCCCGACGCCAGCGGCCCCTCCCCAGGCGCCTCCAGCTCCACACGCGCCCCCGACACCGGCGCCTCGTCGGGACCGATCACCCGCCCCTCAAGCCGATAACCCGGCAGGAGCGTCAGCTCCACCCCCTCCTCCACCGCCCCGCTCACCAGGCGCAGCACCTCGCTCCGACCCGGCTGCAGCCCGTCCTGACGAGCCTCCACCACCACCCGACCCGCCGGGAGCCCGCTGATCTCGAAGCGCCCGTCCTCCTCCGACACAAAGCCAAAGACCGACGCGAAGTCCACCGAGCCCCCACCGCCACCCAGCCAACGCCCGCCCGGCGCCGTCGTGTCCCGCGTCACCTCCCACAGCCCACCCTCCGGCGTCTCCACCACCGCGCGGAGCCGCGCCAGCGCCACCGGGTTGCCCCCCGCGTCCCGCACCACCCCCCGCACCACCGCCGCGCGGCGCAGCCGCACCTCCTCCACGCCCGCCTCACCCACACCCCACACCTCGCGCCGCGGCTCGTAGCCCCGCGCCTGCGCCTGCAACGTCACCTGCCCCCACGGCAGCCCACCCAGCGGCGCCTCACCCCGCTCATCCGTAAAGCGCGACACCCCCACCAGCCGCACCACCTCCGCCGAGGCGATCACCAGCGCCCCGCTCACCGGCTCCCCGCTCACGTCATCCACCACCCGCACCACCCCGCCCCGCGCACCCTCCAGCGGCACCTCGAAGGGCTCCGCCCCCAGCGCATGATCCACCTCCGCCAGCGCCGCACGCGGCGCGCCCTCCAGCGGCCCCTGCGCCAGCACCTCGTAGCGACCCGCCTCCAGCCCCTCCACCACGAAGCGCCCGTCCGCCCCAGACACCGCCAGCCGAGGCGGCCAGAGCCCCGCCCCCCCCACCTGCACCCGACCACCCGCCACCGGCTCCCCCTCCCACGTCAGCCGCCCCTGCAAACCCTCCCCGCGCGCCAGCTCCACCTCCAGCACCCGCTCCTGCACCCCCTCCAGCACCACCTCCGCGAAGCCCGCCCGCGCAAAGCGCACCGAGCCCACGGGACCCCGCAGCCGCACCAGGAAGCGACCCTCCGCATCGCTCTCCGACCGCGACACCACCTCCCCATCCAGCCCCCTCACCTCCACCAACACCCCCTCAAGCGCCTCACCCCCCGACGCGCGCACCCGACCGCTCAACCCCGGCGCAGCCTCCTCCGCCGCCACCTCCACCACCTCCTCCTCCACCGCCCCCACCCCCGGCGACGCCACCTCCAGCCCCGCCTCAGGCGGCGCCTCCGACACACCCGGCGCGGTCCACCACCGCAGCCCCAGCCCCAGCCCCACACCCACCCCGAAGAGGAGCAGGAGCCCCACCAGCCCTCGACGCGCCGATCCCCTCACCCGATCACCTCCGCTCCCGCCTCGCTCCACCCGCAAGCACCTCCCGCACCCTACCCCCTCCCACACGCCGCGCCAACAACAACGCCTCCGCCTCCGCTCTTCCCT
>CAUJGC010000229.1 GCA_963169075.1 Myxococcota bacterium | reverse complement strand
GTCGGTGTCCCCCCGTCACGGGGGGGACCGGCACCGTTCCTCCTGAGAGCGAAGCGCAGCAGGACGTTACGGGGCCGGGGGGGTTGCCCTCACGGGGGGGGGGGTCACGGGTCGCCCGGCTTCCCCTGGTAGCACACGTGGATCGTGTGCTCGCCGGGGGGGAGCTTCACGGTGTGGTAGAAGCCGTCGGCGGAGCGGCCGATGTTCTTGAAGGGGACCACGGTGCCGTCCACGCGCACCGTCTCGACGGTCGTCCCCTCGTAGGCCTGGGGGATGGCGAGGGAGGGGAGGAGGTTGACGTGGGGCGAGCCCTCCTCGCCGACGCCAGGGATGCGGGGCTTGGCGATGTTGGCGACGATCTCCAGGCGACGCTCCGAGACGATGAAGGTGCTCTTGAGGGTCGAGGTGCGCCGCGCCTCCTCAAAGAGCAGGTAGTTCTTGAGGGAGGTCGCCCAGTGGTTGTGGGCCTCCGCGATGCGGGGGCCGGACTGCCAGGCGCGGACGCCCTCGACGGTGGGGTTGTAGGCCAGGGCCTCGGCCTCGAAGGAGACGGTGAGGAGCTGGTGGAAGCCGGCCTCGCTGCCGATGATGAAGCGGCGCTGCATGTCCTCGTCCACGTTGTGGTCGTCGCGGAAGAGGTAGGGGATCTCCGCGATGGGGATGAGGAGGCCCGAGGGGTCCAGCGGGTAGAAGGGGAGCCCCGTCCCGAAGAGGAAGCCGTACTCCTTGTCCCGCGTCGGCCCGTAGGAGGAGTCCGCGACGAGCTGCTGCGCCGCCAGCTTCTGGAAGGTCGAGGACCAGTGGGGGTCCAGATCGCCGTGGAGGATGCGCGAGATCGTCACCGGGTGCTTCACCAGCCCCCCCTCCACCGCCCGGCGCTGCTCGTCCAGCGAGCGCTCCGCGCGCATCGGGCGCCACGGCCCGATGCCGGAGGGCTTGAGGCCGCGCCCGTCCTCGTCGGGACGCACCCACTGGAGCTGCACGTCAAAGCCGTCGCTCGCCAGCGCCGCCACGTCCTCGCCGCTCAAGACATCCGTCACGAAGAAGGTCGAGCCCCGCCCCTGGCGCTGCTCCCAGGCCGCGAGGTGGCGGACCCGGTCCCCGGCGCCGTCCTCGCTGTGGGTGCTGATGAAGACGCCCGCGAAGTGCCCCGGGAAGTACCAGATGCGCGGGAGCGGCGTGTGCATCGCCACGCTCTCCAGCATGTTCCGCTCGATGAGGTCCGCGTAGGGGACGCGGGCCTCCAGCATCTTGGGGGCCGCCACCAGATCCCCCGGCCTGATGTAGCGCGAGGAGGCGTTGACCTCGGCCAGCGGCACGGTGAAGTCCGTGCCGGGGCGGCCCTGCTGGAGCGTCATCACGGCGCGGGCGATGTCCACGCTCGTCGCGTAGACGTGCCCCGCGCCGCGCTGGAGGTGCAGCAGGGCAGGGCGCCCGTCCACCTCCAGCAGGATCTGGAGGTCCGGGCGCTGGCGGTCCGCGGCGGTCAGGAGGAAGGGCCGCAGCGTCGTCTGAAACGGCGCGTCCAGGAGCGCGTCGCGGAGCGCCCCGCGCAGCGGCGCGCCGTCGGCGGCGGTGATCCGGCGCGTCGGGCGCGGCGCCTCCTGCGCCACGCCGATCCCCCCCAGGAGCGGCTGCCAGGCCGAGGTCGGCTGCTCCAGCAGCAGGACGCCCCCCGCCTCGACCCACCCCTCCAGGGCGCGGTGCAGGTCGGTGGGGAAGGCCGCCGCCGCGCTGGCGCTGATGACGATCAGCCGCCGCCGCCCCAGGCTCTCCCGATCGAAGGCGCGCGGCGTGGTGTGGTCGAAGGCGCCGACCTCCTGCGAGAGCGTGTTGAACCACCCCATCGCCATGTCCAGCTCCCCGAAGGAGGGCGCCGGGGGCGCGTCCTCCGGGCGATCCGGCAGGACCAGGAGCACGTCGGTGCTCGCGTGCCCGGGGGGCGGCAGCGTCCCGGCGACCTCCGGGTTGGAGGAGGACACCGGCACCGGGTCCTTGTGCAGCAGGTAGGCCACGCAGCCCAGCCCCACCACCAGGAGCGCCAGCAGATCCCAGCGCAGCGACGGCGCCGCGCTGGGGCGGCTTGGGGAGTGCAGCGTCATCGGTAGATGACCTCCAGCCCGTTGACCCCCTTCTTGAGCGGGATGATCATGTGCGGCAGCCCGATCAGCGTCGTGGGGATGGGCCGCCCCGGCGGCTCCGCCGCCCCGCCCAGCCCGCGGGTCGCCTTCACCACCCGCACCTCCTGGAAGGTCCGCCCCTGGAGCGTCGCGGGCACCCGCACCGCGTGCCCCTCCGCGTCGGTCTTGACCTCCAGCGCCAGCACCAGGCTCGGCTGAGGCGGCCTCACCTGCGCCTGCTCCGGCGTCCGCAGGTCGGGCGGCGCCACCGGCACCTCCTCCTCGCCTGCGCCCTCCTCGTCGCCCGCGGGCGGCTGCTCCAGGCGCTCCGCCGGGTCGATGGGGTCGGGCACCGAGCTGGGCAGCTCGATCCGCGCCCGCACCCGGAGCTGCGCCTTGAGGCGCTCCTGCCAGAAGCGGTGGAAGCGCGGCAGGTTCGTCGTCCAGTGCAGGTGATCCGACGCCAGCGTGAACGACGCCTGCCAGAGATCAAAGAGCGCCAGCGACGGCGCCGCCTGCCACGTCGAAGGATCAAACGCCACCGTGATCGCCTGGTGGTGATCGTCCCGGCTCCGCGTGATCAGCTCCCGCAGGAAGGCCGCGTCGGCGTGGTCCGGGTTCAGGTCCAGCACGATGGGCACCTCCCACACCGGGATCGGCACCCCCTCCCGCGAGAGCGTCCGGTACGGCAGCCCCGTCCCGAAGAGGTAGCCGCGACCATACGCCCGCGGCCCAAGCGACGAGTCCAGCGGGATCTCCACCTGGTGCAGCTCCCGGAAGGGATCGTCCCAGCGCGGCCCCCACACCCCGCCCCAGATCCGCGCCGCCCGCACCGTGCGCCGCTTCTTGAAGTGCTCGTTCAGCCGCTTGGTCTGCTGCTCCAGCGTCACCGGGCGCGCCAGCGGGTGCAGCCCCCCAAGCCCCACCTCCTCGAAGAGCCCGAAGCGCCCCTCCGGCCGGTGCCAGAGCAGCTCCACGTCGGCGCCGATCTCCTGGAGGCGCGCCACCTCGCTCCGCGGCAGGTTCGAGGGGACCGTCATGAAGACCGTCGCGTCGTGCTGGTGCTCATGCTCCCACCGCGCCATCCACGTCGCCTCGGCGTCCTCGGCCTCGCCGTGGGACATGATGAGGGCGCCCTGGGCGCCGCCCCGGAAGGGCCAGAGGCCCACCACAGGCTGGTAGGCGCCCATCACCCCGTGCACCATGAAGCGCTCCAGCAGATCCGCCGCCGGGATCGGCGTGTTCAGGAGCGACTCCGACGCCACCAGATCCATCGCCTCCACCAGCGGCGGCGCGGTCAGGTTGTAGCGATCCGGCACCGAGAAGTCGTCCGCAGGCACCCCCTGCTGGAGCCCCACCAGCTGGCGCCCATAGTCGAACTCCACCGTGATCACCGCCCCCGTGCTCCGAGGCACCCCATAGATCACCGGCACCCCGTCCATCGCCAGGAAGGTCCGCGCCCCCTGCGCAGGCTGCCCCGAGCCCACGAACGTCGTCATCAGCGGCACCGCCTGAAGCTCCGCGTCCAGCGGCGACGGCAGCCCGTCCACCCGCGTGATCCGCACCGGCACATGCGTCCCCCCCGACCCGTCCGCCGAGAACGCCGCCCGCAGCCCCGCCCCCGGACGCTCCAACACCACCACCCCGCCACTCGACGCGAACGCCCCCAGCCGCGTCACCACCTCCTCACCCGCCTCCTGCTGCGCCGCCGCGTGCGTCACGATGATGAAGCGGTACGCCCCCAGCTCGGCGGTGGTCAGCGCGCTCCGCTCGATCACCGTGCACGGCCCCACCTCCTGCTCGATGGTGTTCACCCACGCCCACGAAAAATCCAGCGCCCCCCACCGCTCCTCCTCCGCGCTCCGACGGATCGCCCCGCTGTCCACCACGATCAAGACCTCGCCGCCCGCCAGCTTCGGCGCCTCGATCGACGCAGGCTCCGGCGCCGGGTCCGCCAGGTGCACCGGGCTCGTGTCCAGATAGAGCAACACCCCCATGCTCAAGATCATCGCCCAGATCACAAAGCGGGCGGTCTGTGTGTACTGCTCTCGTCGCATCGCCCTCGCTTCCACCGTCCCGACGTCCAGCGCACAGCCCGACGCGGCACGCGAAGATAGGGCGCATCCCCATCCTTTGACAAGGGCAACCCCCCCGGGGGCGTAACGTCCAACCCTGCGGGATTGGACGAACGCCCCCGGTCCCCCCCGTGACGGC
>CAUJGC010000228.1 GCA_963169075.1 Myxococcota bacterium | reverse complement strand
CCCCAACAAACCCCAAAAAAACAACAAAATTTTTAAAAATTTTTTATTTTTGTTTGGGTTTTTGGGGCGCCCCGGCCGGCCAGGGGGAAGCTCCCCCTGGGACCCCGTTATCCCTGGAACCAGGTTCGAAGCACCTCCTCAAGGCCCGCTTCGCCGCCGACCCAGGCGACGTGGCCGTCTGGGCGGAGCAGCACCGCAGCAGGGGCGGGGACCGCGCCGACGCCTGGCAGCTCCCAGGGGCCGTCGCTGCGCGCCTCGACGCGCAGGAGCTTCGCGGCCCAGGGCGCCGCGTCCGGCGGCTCTCCCGCGTCGCTCAAGGTCAGGAGCACCGGCCGCGCCGCGTGCAGCAGCGCAGACACCCGCTGCCCTCCCTGGGCGGTGTGCAGCTCCAGATCCGGCATCCGGCGCCCCCGGAGCGGATGCCCCGCGCCGAGGTCATAGGTGATGTCCAGCCCGGACATCATCGCGGCGTAGCGCCTGCGCGCCTCGGGGAGCTGGAGCAGCTCGGTCAACGCCTCGACCGCCGCGCGGGTGCGCTCGTCGCCGCGATCCAGCGCCGTCTGCGACAGCGTGTGCCGCAGCACCCGCGCCGCCACCGGGTGCCGCTCCGCGTGATAGCTCTCCAGCAGCGCCTCCGACCCCTCTCCCCGCGCCGCCAGCCCGAGCTTCCAGCCGAGGTTCACCGCGTCCTGAAGCCCCGTGTTGAGCCCCTGCCCCCCGATCGGAGAGTGGACGTGCGCCGCGTCGCCCGCCAGAAAGACCCGACGCGCCCGGTAGGCCACCGCCTGCCGGGCCGCGTCGCTGAAGCGCGAGGCCCAGGTGACCCGGCAGAGGCCGAAGTCTGTCCCATAGACCGCCGCGAGGGCCTCCCGCACCTCCTCCAGCGTCGGCGTCGCGCCAGCGCGGACCTCCGGCTCGCTCAACACGATCCGCACCCGCCCCCCCTCCAGCCTGCCCAGGCCATAAACGCCCTGCGGGCCGCGACGGAGGCCGTAGGCGGGCTCCTCCTGCGTCTCGCCCTCCGCGATCAGATAGCTCACCGAGGCCTCCCAGCCCGCCAGCTCGATCCCCGCCTGCTGCCGCACCAGGCTCCGCCCCCCATCGCATCCCGCCAGGTAGCCGCCGCGGAGCTGCCGCCCGTCCGAGAGCGCCACGTCCACGCCGCTCGCGTCCTGGGTGAACCCTGTCACCTCCACCCCCCGGTAGATCGGCACCTCCAGCTCCTCCACCCACGCCGCCAGCAGCCGCTCGATGGCCTCCTGGGGCAGCGCCAGGCCGTAGGGGTGCCGCGTGGGGAGGTCGCTCATGTCCAACGGCACCCGCGCATAGGAGGCGAGCTGCATCGCCTGCCCCGCCTCCAGGAAGCGCGCCGCGATCCCGCGCTGCTCCAGCACCTCCAGCGAGCGCGCGTGCAGGCCCCCAGCCCGCGCGCCTTCCAGCGTCTGCTCGACGCGCCGCTCCACCAGCGCGACGTCGCACCCCGCCAACGCCAGCTCCCCCGCCAGCATGAGGCCCGTCGGGCCACCCCCCGCGATCACCACCGCGTGCTCGCCCGCGACACCTGCTCTGTCCTGCATCTCATCACCTCCCAGGCTCCCGCACCTCAGCACGTCGGGTGTCCCACCGACCAGGGTAGCAGCGCTCCACAGCTCAAACCCCATCCTGGCCGCCGCGTAGCCCAGCGTCAATCGCATGATCCTCCCTCAGCGGCGGGCGCTGACGCAGCCGAGGGAGCCCAGGCGAGCGCTCTCACGCCGCCAGGCCGCATTGGGGGCTCTCCAGAGCATGGTCGCCGCTGCGGAGCAGCGGCGAGCGGAGCCTTCGGGGCGCCTCCGCGTGAGCGTCCCGCTGGATCTGCTGAGCCAGCGGGAGCTCTGGCTGACCTTCTCGCTCAAGTATCCGCGCGTGGCGTTGGAGCTGGAGCCCACCAACCGACACGTCGATCTGGTCGCTGAGCGCTTCGATCTGGCGCTTCGCGGCGGTCGCGGCGCGGATGACTCCCTGGTGGCGCGCGCGGTGGGGGGGTACCACCTGGTGGCCGTCGCGAGCCCGGACTACCTGGCGCGCTGGGGCAAGCTGGAGTCCCCGGCGGCGCTCCGGCAGCACTCCTGCCTCCTCTTCCGGGAGCTGGGCCACCGCCCAGGTCACCCGGATCGTCCGGCTCCGCCCCACCGGCACATCATCTGCCCGGACGAGCGCTTCGCGCTGGAGGGCGCGCGCTGCGGGCTCGGCGTGGCGATCCTGCGCTACGACATCGCGGCGGCGGACCTCCAGCGCGGGGCGCTCTGTGTCGCGCTGGAGGCCTACAACCCGCTCCGTGTCCCGCTCTATGCTATCTATCCAGATAAAACACACCTGAAGGCTGCTGTTTTGGCTTTCATTCAGCACATCGAGGAGCAGCTCGGCGGGAGCGACGCCGAGGCCCCTCTCAGCGCAGGAGGGTGACGATCACGCTGCCGCGCTTCCTGCCCTGAAAGTGCAGCGCGGTGGTCCCGCCGAAGCAGAGCGCCGCCGCCTGGTCGAAGGCCAGGCCAGCGGGCATGGGGGCGATCCGGCCGTCCTGGGGCACGGCGCGCAGCTCGGCGTGGGCGCCCAGGTCGATGCCGGGCCCACCTCACCGAGGTCATGGCCTTCGTCACCGAGCGCGCGCCTCAGCGCGACGTCCCCGGCTGCGGCGACCAGGCCAGCTACGACCGCGACTTCGCCTTCGGGCTGGAGCTGATCCTGGACGGCCTGGAGCGGCTGATCCCGCCGGAGGGGAGCCCGTGAGCCGCCGCCTCAGCGCGAGGCCGTCACGAGGAAGATGGGGTAGCGGCGCCCCTCCTTCTCGACCTCGCAGGCGGTGGTGAAGCGGGGCGTCGAGAAGCCTGCCGCCTGGAGCAGCGCCGCCAGGGCCTCGCGGTCGAAGCCGGCGTGGTAGACGCCCTCGGCGTCGGGGGGGTGGAAGGTGCCGTCCTCGGCGTCGAGGTCCGCCAGGGCGAGCTGCCCGCCCGGGGCCAGGTGGTCGTAGAAGGCGCGGAGGAGGGCCGCGGTGTCCTCGACGTGGTGCATGGCCATGGCGCTGACGATGAGGTCCGCCTGGCGGTCCAGGGGGGCGCTCAGGATGTCCTGGCAGAAGATCTCCACCTTGCCCTGAAGCTCGGGTTTTTCGGCCAGCTTCTCCAGCATCGCCGCCGAGATGTCCACCGCGAGCACGCGCCCCACGTGGGGCGCCACCTTCGCGCAGATCAGGCCCGTGCCCGCCCCGAAGTCCATCACCACCTGCTCCGGCGAGAAGGTCACGGCCTGCTGGAGCGCCGCGAAGACGCCTGTTGAGATCTGCATGGGGACCGGGCGCGCGTCCCACGCCGCCGCCTTGTCCTGAAAGAGATCGACCATCGTGTGCTCTCCTTGTGTCAGGCGCGGGTGGGCCCGCGACCCGCGCCCTCCGTGAGTGCGACATCCGCGCGCGGGTTGCAAGCCCCTGGCCTGGAGGCCATCAGGATCTTGACAAAGTTATATGCCAGCCCATAGGTTCAAGCTCTCCCGCGCCCTGGCGCGTCGCCGCCGCCTCACCCCCACCTCTGGAGCGCCCATGACCCGCCCGCAGCACCCTGCCGACCGCCACGACATGATCCGCGTCCAGGGGGCGCGGGTGAACAACCTGCGGGACGTCAGCGTCTCCCTCCCCAAGCGCCGCCTCACGGTCTTCGCTGGCGTGTCGGGCTCGGGGAAGTCGTCGCTGGTCTTCGGGACCATCGCGGCGGAGTCCCAGCGCCTCATCAACGAGACCTACAGCGCCTTTGTGCAGAACTTCATGCCGACCCTGGCCCGGCCCGAGGTGGAGCTGCTGGAGGGGCTCACCACGGCGATCCTCGTGGATCAGGAGCGGCTGGGGGCCAACGCGCGCTCGACGGTCGGCACCGTCACCGACGCCAACGCCATGCTGCGGGTGCTCTTCAGCCGCCTGGGGGAGCCGCACATCGGCCCCTCCAACGCCTTCTCCTTCAACGTCCCCACCGTCCGGGTCAGCGGCTCCATCACCGTCGAGAAGGAGCACGCCCAGAAGGAGCACACCCGCGCCACCTACGCCGGCGGCATGTGCCCGCGCTGCGAGGGGATGGGGGCGGCCTCCGACATCGACCTGACCCAGCTCTACGATGCCTCGAAGTCCCTCCGGGGCGGCGCCCTCACCATCCCCGGCTACACCGCCGACGGCTGGAGCGTCCGCGTCTTCACCGAGTCCGGCCTCCTGGACCCCGACAAGCCCATCGCAGCCTACACACCCAAGGAATTGAATGATTTTCTATGCAAAAATCCAACAAAAATCAAAATAAACGGCATCAACATCACCTACGAGGGGTTGATCCCGCGCATTCAGAGGTCCATCCTCTCCAAGGACGTCGAGGCGATGCAGCCGCACATCTGGGCCTTCGTGGAGCGGGCGGTGACCTTCACCACGTGCCCGGAGTGCGCGGGGACGCGGCTGAACGCGGCGGCGCGCGCCTCGAAGATCCAGGGGATCTCCATCGCGGAGGCCTGCGCGATGCAGCTCACCGATCTGGCGGCGTGGGTGCGGGGGCTGGAGGCGCCGTCGGTGGCGCCGCTCCTCAAGGCGCTGCTGGAGACGCTGGAGGCCTTCATCGAGATCGGGCTGGGCTACCTGAGCCTGGAGCGGCCGTCGGGGACGCTCTCGGGAGGCGAGGCGCAGCGCACGAAGATGATCCGCCACCTGGGCTCGTCGCTGACGGACGTCACCTACATCTTCGACGAGCCCACCATCGGCCTGCACCCCCACGACATCCAGCGGATGAACGACCTCCTGCTGCGCCTGCGGGACAAGGGCAACACCGTCCTCGTGGTAGAGCACAAGCCGGAGGTGATCGCGATCGCGGATCACGTGGTGGAGCTGGGGCCTGGCGCGGGCAGCCGCGGCGGGCAGCTCGTCTTTGAGGGGGACGTCGAGGGGCTGCGCGCGAGCGGCACCCTCACCGGGCGGCACCTGAGCGACCGCGCGGCGCTCAAGGGGCGGGTGCGCGCCCCGAAGGGGGCGCTGGCGATCCGCGGCGCCAGCCGCCACAACCTCAAGGCGGTCGATGTGGACATCCCGCTGGGGGTGCTGGTGGTCGTGACCGGGGTGGCGGGCTCGGGCAAGAGCTCGCTGATCCACGGCTCGGTGGCCGGGCGCGAGGGCGTGGTGGTGATCGATCAGGCCCCCATCCGCGGCTCGCGTCGCAGCAACCCCGCCACCTACACGGGGCTCCTGGATCACATCCGCAAAGCGTTTGCAAAAGCCAACAAGGTCAAGCCGGCCCTCTTCAGCGCCAACTCGGAGGGGGCCTGCCCCGAGTGCAACGGCGCGGGGGTGATCTACACGGACCTGGGGATGATGGCAGGGGTCACCACGACCTGCGAGGCGTGCCAGGGGCTCCGCTTCCAGGCGGCGGTGCTGGAGCACCGCCTCGGCGGCCTCCACATCGCGGAGGTGCTGGACCTGCCGGCGGAGGAGGCGGCGGCCTTCTTCGGGGCGGGTCCGGCGAAGCTCCCGGCGGCCCACACGATCCTCAAGCGCGTCGTGGACGTGGGGCTGGGCTACCTGCGCCTGGGTCAGCCGCTCACCACCCTCTCCGGCGGCGAGCGCCAGCGCCTCAAGCTGGCGACCCACCTGGGCGAGGACGGCGGCGTCTACGTCCTGGACGAGCCCACCACGGGGCTGCACATGGCGGATCTGCGGCAGCTCCTCGGGCTCCTGGATCGCCTGGTGGACGCGGGCAAGTCGGTGATCGTCATCGAGCACCACCAGGCGGTCATGGCCCACGCCGACTGGATCATCGACCTCGGCCCCGGCGCCGGGCACGACGGCGGCCAGATCGTGTTCGAGGGGACGCCTGCGGCGCTGGTCGCCGCAGGCTCCACCCTGACCGGGAGGCACCTGGCGGCGTTTGTCGGCGGTTGAGGGGTTGAACGGCGAGCTTTCCCGGTGTAGGATCACATACAGCGATAAGGCTGAGGCTGTAATCCTACATCAAGAGGAAAGATGTCTACGTTTGACTCAACAAAAACCTCACTCAAGACGCTCCTGATCAACGCGGTGGAGGGGCAGCTCCAGCTCCCGGACTTCCAGCGGGGCTGGGTCTGGGATGACGAGCACATCCGCTCGCTGCTGGTGAGCATCGCCCGCTCGTTCCCCATCGGCGCCGTCATGCTCCTGGAGACAGGCGGCGAGGCGCGGTTCCAGATGCGGGCTATCGAGGGGGTGGAGCTGCCTCCGGGGGCGACGGCGGAGCAGCTGATCCTGGATGGTCAGCAGCGCCTCACCTCGCTCACCCAGGTGCTCCAGCTCAACCGGGCGGTGGCGACGCGGGACGCTCACAAGCGAGAGGTCAAGCTACACTATTATTTTGATATCGATAAGGCGCTTGAGGGCCCCGCTGCGCTCTCGGAGGCGATCCTGGCGGTGGATGAGCACCGCGTCCGGCGGAGCGACTTCGGGCGCAAGATCGAGCTGGATCTCAGCACGCAAGAGAAGGAGATCGAGGCGTTCTGCTTCCCGTGCAACCAGATCCTGAACTCGGACGCCTGGGAGCAGGCGCTCATGGAGCGCGCCCAGGACAAGTTCTTCCGCTTTATGAAGTTCCGGCAGCAGGTGGTCGAGCCGTTCCGCAACTACATGCTCCCGGTCATCAGCCTCAAGAAGACGACCACGAAGGAGGCGGTCTGCCTCGTGTTTGAGAAGGTGAACACGGGCGGCGTGCCGCTCTCGGTGTTCGAGCTGATCACCGCGACCTGGGCCGCGGATGGCTTCAACCTGCGAGACGATTGGTTCGGGCTGCGAGGCCAGGGGGGGCGCCACAAGCGCCTCAGCAGCCGCGCGCTCCTCCATGATCTCCAGCCGACGGACTTCCTCCAGGCCATCTGCCTCC
This sequence comes from Myxococcota bacterium, assembly GCA_963169075.1. Lineage (GTDB taxonomy): Bacteria > Myxococcota_A > Bradymonadia > Bradymonadales > CAUJGC01. The sequence goes on along the minus strand of CAUJGC010000228.1, from coordinate 1,163 downwards.
TGCACTCCCACGAGCGGCGCGCCAAGGACTTGGCCGCGGGGCGCACGGGGAAGGAGGTGACCGGCGTCACCGCGAAGCGCGAGCACATCCTGGAGCTGCCATTGGAGGCCTTTCAGCGGTGGGCCGAGCCGCTCACGGAGGGCTTCGAGGAGGCGGAGCGCTTTTTGCGGAGCGAGGGGCTCCACCACCACCGCTTCCTCCCGTACCGCACCCAGCTCGCGCCGCTGGCCGCGGTGCTCGCGCACCTCCAGGAGCGCTGGAGGGAGCCTCAGCTCAAGGCGAAGCTCGCGCGGTGGTTCTGGTGTGGCGTTCTTGGAGAGCTTTACGGGGGCGCCGTCGAGACGCGGATCGCGCTGGATGTCCAGCACCTCCTGGCGTGGCTCCTGGAGAGCGGCGCGCCTGAGCCGCGGACGGTCCAGGACGCCACGTTCTATCCCGATCGTCTGGACACGCTCCGCTCCCGGACGAGCGCCGCTTACCGAGGGCTCTACGTGCTGCTCCAGCGCGAGGACGCGTGTGACTTCTTCTGGCAGGCGCGCATGATCGATCTGGATCGCGACGAGATCAACCTGGATATCCACCATATTTTTCCACAAAAATGGTGTAAAGATCACGCGAAACCCAGAACGAAATACAACTCCATCATCAACAAGACGGCGATCTCGTACAAGGCCAACCGGATGATCGGCGGCCACGCGCCCTCGGTCTATCTCTCCAAAATCGAGACGCACGCTCAGGTCAAGAAGAGCCCCGCGGAGCTGGATGTCATCCTGCGGACCCACCTGATTGATCCCGAGCTGCTCCGCGCGGATGACTTCGAGGGGTTCTATGCCGCCCGCAAAGAGGCGCTGCTCCGCCTCATCGAGCGCGTCATGGGCAAGACCGCGACGGCGAGCGGCGGTGTGGTCGCGAGCGATGAGGAGGAGGAGGACGAGTAGGGGTTTCGGGGCGCCTTTGGCGGCCAGGGGGCGCGCCCCCTGGCCCTCCATCACGGCTTGACCAGGACCTTCAACGCTTCGCGGTTGTGCATGGCGGCGTAGCCTGCGGGGATGCCGTCGAGGTTGACGGTCATGTCGAAGACGGGGGAGGGGTCGAGGGTGCCGTCGAGGACGTCGGCCATCAGCTCCTTCATGTAGGCGCGGACGGGGGCGGGGCCGCCGCGG
>CAUJGC010000227.1 GCA_963169075.1 Myxococcota bacterium | reverse complement strand
GTTCGTCGGGCCGGGCTGTGCCCGAGCCCGCCGGTTCGCAGCCGGGGGGGGGGCCGCCACGGGGGGGACCGGCCCCGTTCGTCCTGCGTGCGACGCGATGCAGGACGTTTCGGGGCCGGGGGGGTCACCGCTTGAGCTTCGCGAACGGGTTGTGGGTGAGGCGCTCGTCGTTGGCGGCGGCGGGGCGCTGGGGTGCGCGGTCCTGGGTGCGGCTCTTCTTGGGGTTGTTGCCGTCGCCGCGTCCGCCGCGTCGGTCCTGGGGGGGCGGGTCGTTGTCGCGTCGGGGGGCGGCCTCGGGGTTGGAGCGTGCGGAGAGGCCGATGCGCGTGCGGGGGACGTCGACCTCCATGACGGTGACCTGGAGGCGCTGGCCGACCTTGACGACCTCGTGGGGGTCTTTGACGAAGCGGTCTGCGAGCTGGGAGATGTGGACGAGGCCGTCCTGGTGGACGCCGATGTCGACGAAGGCGCCGAAGGCGGTGACGTTGGTGACGACGCCTTCGAGCTTCATGCCGGGCTTGAGGTCGCTGATCTCGTGGACGTCGTCGCGGAAGGCGGGGGGCTCGAAGGTGGCGCGGGGGTCGCGGCCTGGCTTGGCCAGCTCCTGGAGGATGTCGCGGAGGGTGGGCTCTCCGACGTCGCCGCGGAGGTAGCGGCGGGGGTTGATCTGGGCGATGAGGGCGTCGTTGCCGATGAGGTCGGCCAGGGGGACGCCGAGGTCGCGGGCGATCTCCTCGACCAGGGGGTAGCGCTCGGGGTGGACGGCGGAGGCGTCGAGGGGGTGGGCGGACTCGCGGACGCGGATGAAGCCGGCGGCCTGCTGGAAGGTCTTGGGGCCGAGCCCGGCGACCTCCAGGAGCTGGGCGCGTGAAGCGAAGGGTCCGGCGACCTGGCGTCGCTCGACGATGCGGGAGGCCAGGCGGGGGCCGATGCCTGCGACGTAGGTGAGGAGGGGGGCGGAGGCGGTGTTCAGCTCGACGCCGACGCGGTTGACGGAGGACTCGACGACGTCGGAGAGCTTCTGGCCGAGGAGGCTCTGGTTGACGTCGTGCTGGTACTGGCCGACGCCGATGGCCTTGGGCTCGATCTTGACCAGCTCGGCCAGGGGGTCCTGGAAGCGGCGGCCGATGGAGATGGCGCCGCGGACGGTGAGGTCGAGGTCGGGGAACTCCTCGCGGGCGACGTCGGAGGCGGAGTAGACGCTGGCGCCGGCCTCGTTGACCATGACGACGAGGACGTCTTTGAGCTGGGCGGCGCGGAGGGTGTCCTTGACGAAGGTCTCGGTCTCGCGGGAGGCGGTGCCGTTGCCGATGGTGATGGCGAAGGGTTGGTAGCGCTCGACCAGCTCGATCAGCTCGCGGCGGGCCTTGGCGAGGGCGCCGTCGCTGCCGATGATGTAGAGGGTGCGGTTCTCCTTGAAGTCGCCCGTCTCGGTGATGACGGCCACCTTGCAGCCGGTGCGGAAGCCCGGATCGACGGCCAGGACGGGGCGCGGGCCGGCGGGCGCGGCGAGGAGGAGGTTCTTGAGGTTCTCGGCGAAGACCTCGATGGCCTTCTCGTCGGCGCGGTCCTTGAGGGAGGTGAGGACCTCGCCTTCGAGGGAGGGCTGGAGGAGGCGCTTCCAGGCGTCCTCGGCGGCGGCCTGGAGGTGGGCGGCGAAGGGAGAGGCGGGCTTGAGGCCCGCGCCGAGGAGGATGCGCCGGAGGATGGGCTCGGGCTCGACGTGGACGCGGACGGTGAGGAAGCCCTCGCGCTCGCCGCGCCGGATGGCGAGGTAGCGGTGGGAGGGGATGTCGCGGACGGGCTCGTCGAAGTCGAAGTAGTCCCGGAACTTGGCGGCCTCGTCCTTCTTCTTCTCATCGACGGCGGAGCCGACGCGCCCGGTCTGGAGCATGGCGTCGCGGACGAGGGCGCGGTGCTCGGCGGTCTCGGCGAGCTGCTCCGCGATGATGTCGCGAGCGCCCTGGAGGGCGTCGTCGGCGGTGGGGACCTCCAGCTCGGCGTGGACGAAGGGCGCGGCGGCCTCCAGAGGGTCGCCGTGGAGGGGCTGCTGGAGGATGAGGTCCGCGAGGGGCTGGAGGCCGCGCTCGCGGGCCTTGGTGGCGCGGGTGCGTCGCTTGGGTCGGTAGGGGAGGTAGAGGTCCTCCAGCTCGGCCTTCTGCTGGCAGGCGACGATGCGGGCCTGAAGCTCGGGGGTGAGCTTGCCCTGCTGGTCGATGGAGGCGAGGACGGCGGCCTTGCGCTCGTGCAGCTCGCGGAGGTAGGCGCTGCGCTCGGCGACGTCGCGGATCTGGACCTCGTCGAGATCGCCGGTGGCCTCTTTGCGGTAGCGGGCGATGAAGGGGATCGTGTTGCCGTCGTCCAGCAGGGAGAGCACGGCCTGGACCGAGCGGGGGGGGACGTTCAGCTCGGCGGCGATGGCGGCGACGGGTTCAAAGGCAGGGAGCGTCATGGTCCATCCTGGGCAGTTGACGGGGTGCGCCGCGTCGTGCGGCGGCGGGGTGTCAACGTGCCACATCCCGGCGCGGGGCGCCACCCTGGTTATGCGACCAGAGGGCCCAGGTCCAGGAGGCCCTCGCGCTCGCGGGGGCTGAGGCGGTCGAGGAGGTCGCGGGCGGAGGTCTGGAGGGTGGGGTGGCGCCAGCTTGGGGCGATGTCGCAGAGGGGTCGCAGGACGTAGGCGTGTCGCGGGATGGAGCGGTGGGGGAGGTGGAGGCGTCCCTCGTCGATGACGCAGGCGTCGCAGGCCAGGAGGTCGATGTCGATCTCGTGGGGCTCGTGGCGCGGCCTGGGGACGCGCCCGGCCTCGGCCTCCAGGGCCTTGAGGTGGAGGTAGAGGTCTGCGGGCTCCAGGGCGCAGCGGAGGGCGACGGCCATGTTCACGAAGTCGGGCGTCTGGGGGTCGGCGTCCACAGGCGCGGTGCGCCAGGCGTGGGAGACGGCGACGAGGTCGAAGTCGCGCCGCAGCAGATCCACCGCCCGCTGGAGGTGCTTGAGCGGGTCGCGGTTGGAGCCGAGGCTGAGGTAGACGGTGTGGATCATGGCAGGTCGCGCTCCGTGAGCATCTGGCTGCGCAGCGCAGCTTGCCATAAGATGACGCCGGGGGCCAGAGGGTGCGGGGGCAGGAGGTGTGGAGGGGTCATGTCGAGCCTGGAGAGGTGCCCCCCTCGGCTCCGCAACCCCCTCGGCTCCGTAACCGCCGATATCGCTTCGCTCATCGGCGGAACGGAGTCGGCTCCCCCCGTGACGGGGGAGCACCGACAGCACGTCGCTGACGCTCCCCGCTCCCTGCGGTCGCCCGCGGCCTGGAGGCCGCGCAGCCGTCGCCCCAGCGACCCGTCGGTGTCCCCCCGTCACGGGGGGGACCGGCCCCGTTGCTCCTGTGAAGCGCAGCGCAGCAGGTGCTTACGGGGCCGGGGGGGTCGGGATGACACCTCAAACGCGGTGTGTTACCTGAAGCCGGTGGCGGGGGGAGGTCTTCAGCGCAGGGAGCATGGGATGACGACAAGGCGTGAGCAGCTGGAGCTGGACTTTCTGGCGGCGATCCCGAGCGGTCACCGGGTGCGCGTGTGGACGCTGGAGAAGAAGACGTTCCTCTTCGGGCTGACGCGGACGGTGATCGAGGACGTGAGCGCGGGGGTGACGTACGTCTCGGATCGGGACATGGAGCTGGGGTCGGCGCTCTTGAGCGGGGAGCTGGGGCGGGAGGTGCTGCTGGTGCGGTGCGTGGAGGGGATCGTGCGGGGGGTGCTGCTGGGGTCGTCGTATGGTGAGGGGAGCCGGGCGACGACGCAGCTGACGGTGGAGGTGGAGCGGGAGGTGGACGGGCGCGGGGCGGAGGCGCTGCTGGGCGCGGGGCGTCAGCTGATCGCCGCCGAGCAGGCGTCGCTCTACCGGAGCGAGGCAGGGCTGGAGCAGGCAAGATACACATCAAGACACACATCAAGACGCACATCAGGATGTCTTGTAACGTGCGCGCTCCTGGGGCTCTTCGGGCTGGGGTGCGGGGATGAGGAGGGTGCGGAGGCGCCGCCGATCATCCCGATGGAGTGTGATCCGGGGGAGGAGGAGAGCGCGACATCGGAGTCCGCGGTGCATGTGGAGGTGGGGACGACGGTGGAGTACACGACGGAGCCGCCGTGCGTGGGGTCGCACTATGGGTTCTGGCAGGCGTGGGGTCGCTATGACACGCCGGTGCGTCCGGAGGTGTATGTGCACAACCTGGAGCACGGGGGGATGGTGCTGCTCTACGACTGTCCGGAGGGGTGCCCGGAGGTGGTGCAGAGCCTGGAGGGGTGGGCGCGCCGCGTGCCAGCGGACGACGGGGGCGCGTTCCGCTGGATCGTGACGCCGCGGTCGGGGATGCCGACGCGGGTGGCGGCGGTGGCGTGGGGTCACGTGTACCGGGCGTCGTGCGTGAACCCGGCGGAGCTGGACGCGTTCCGGGCGGCGCACTACCGCAGAGCGCCGGAGGACATCGCGGCGGGCGGGAGCGGGGGTTAGGCCGAGGGGCGGGTGTCCTGGACGAAGCGGGTGAGGACCTCGACCCAGCGGGGGTGCTCGTTGAGGCAGGGGATCTGGGCGAAGTCCTGACCGCCGGCGTGGAGGAAGGACTCCTTGCCGCGCTCCTGGATCTCTTCGAGGGTCTCCAGGCAGTCGGTGACGAAGGCGGGGCACATGACGAGGAGCCGCTTGACGCCGCGCTTGGGGAGATCTTCGAGGACGTGGTCGGTGTAGGGCTTGAGCCAGGGGTCGCGTCCGAGGCGGGACTGGAAGGAGATGGAGCAGCGCTCGGGGTCGATCTGGGCGCGCTCGATGAAGAGGCGCATGGTGCGGAAGCACTGGGCGCGGTAGCAGACGCCGTGGACGGGGTTGGGGTTGTCGCAGCAGGTGGGCGAGGCGAGGCAGTAGCAGCCGGAGGGGTCTCGGAGCTTGAGGTGTCGCTCGGGGATGCCGTGGTAGGAGAAGAGGAGGTGGTCGAAGCCTGCGTCGAGGTGGGGCCTGGCGACCTGGACGAGGGCGTCGATGTAGTCGGGGTCTTCAAAGAAGGGGGGCTGCACGGCGAGGTGGAGGTGGGGGGCCTTTGCGGCGACGACCTCCTGGACGCGGGCGACGACGGTCTCGTAGCTGGACATGGCGTAGTGGGGGTAGAGGGGGACGAGGAAGATCTCCTCGGCGCCCTTCTGGACCAGCTCCGCGACGCCCTGATCGATGGAGGGTCGCCCGTAGCGCATGGCGAGGGCTACGGGCTCGGTGACGCGCTCCTGGAGGAGCGCGGCGAGGCGCTGGGAGGAGGCGACGAGGGGGGAGCCATCGGGGGTCCAGATGGTCTTGTAGGCCTCGGCGGAGGCCTTGGGTCGGAAGGGGAGGATGAAGGCGTTGAGGACGAAGGCGCGGACAGGCCAGGGGGCGTCCAGGACGCGGGGGTCGCTGAGGAACTCGCGGAGGTAGCGTCGGACGTCCCCGACCTCGGTGGAGTCGGGTGAGCCGAGGTTGACCAGCAGGATCCCGCGTCGCGCCATGGTGTCTCCTTGGGGGTTGTGGCGTGTGGGGGCGCGCGTCGCGCCCGGTTGTCGTCATGGCATGGATGCTCTATCGTAGGCAAGGGCGCGGGCGCGCCTGCAACTTGTCGGTGGGAGGCGCATGAAGCTCGCAGCGATCGATATAGGTTCCAACTCCATCCACCTCATCGTGGTGCAGATCCAGCGCGACGGGACGTGGACGGTGGTGGATCGGGCGCGGAACATGGTGGGGCTGGCGTCGCAGACGCTCCAGAGCGGCTACCTGTCGGAGTCCGCGATCCAGAGCGGGCTGGAGTGCCTGCACACCTTCCGCCGGATGGCGGACGCCTGGGGTGCGGAGGCCATCGTGGCGGTGGCGACCTCCGCGACGCGGGAGGCGGCCAACGGGGAGCACTTCGTGGAGCTGATCCGGGCGGAGTGCGGGATCGACGCGCGGATCATCTCGGGGCGGGAGGAGGCGCGGCTGATCTACCTGGGTGCGCGCAACCACATCGACTGGGCGGATCGGCGGGCGCTGATCGTGGACATCGGCGGGGGGTCGGTGGAGTTCATCGTCGGGACGCAGGACACGCCGGAGCTCTTCGCGTCGCTGAAGCTGGGCGTGCGTCGCTTGAGCGAGGAGCACCTGCGGCACGATCCGCCGACGCGCCCGGAGCTGAAGGCGCTGCGCGCCGACATCGAGGGGTCGCTGGCGCGGCTGGTGCGGCGCTTCTCGGATCGGATCGGCTTTGACTTCGTGGTGGGGACCAGCGGGACGCTGACGAACCTGGCGTTGATGGCGGCGCTGAAGGAGGGGCGTCAGGTGACGGGGCGCCACGGCCAGTGGGCGAACCTGGAGACGCTCAAGACGCTGGCGCGGGAGCTCTCGGGGATGACGGCGGAGCAGCGGGCGCAGGTGCCCGGGCTGGACCCGCAGCGCCGGGAGACGATCATCGTCGGGGCGCAGCTGGCCAAGTACATCCTGCGGGCGGTGGGGAAGACGGCGTATGTGGCGTGCGACTACGCGCTCCGGGACGGGCTGGTGGCGGACTACGTCCAGCGTCACGGGCCGGGGCGGCGGCTGGCAGAGGACGACGAGCCGTCGCTGCGGCGTCGCGCGGTGCTGGCGCTCTACCGCAAGTTCAACCAGAGCGGCGCGCACCCCCGGCAGGTGAGCCAGCTGGCGCTCTCGCTCTTCGACCAGCTTCAGGAGGCCCACGGGCTCTCGGCGCGGTGTCGGGAGCTGCTGGAGTTCGCGGCGCTGCTGCACGACATCGGGATCGCGATCAACGCGCGTCGCCACCACAAGCACTCGGCCTACTTGATCGAGCACGGGGATCTGCACGGGTTCACGCGGGAGGAGATCCTGAAGATCGCGCTGGTGGCCCGCTACCACCGCCGCGCGCTCCCGGAGCGCACCGACGAGGGGATGCGCGAGCTCTCGCGCTTCGATCAAGACACCGTGTTGAAGATGGCGGCGCTGCTGCGCCTGGCGAACGCGCTGGATCGCTCCCACTCCAACACCGTCGCGGCGGTCGAGGCGCGCCTCACCCCGGAGGCGCTGCACCTGGACCTCTACGCCCGCTCCGACGCGGGCCTGGAGCTGTGGGCCCTGGAGTCCAACGCGCCGCTCTTTGAGCGGACGTTCGGGCGGGCGGTGACGGCGGCGGCGCACCCGGCGCAGCAGACGGCGCTGCCGTGGATCCTGTAGGGTGATGGGCCTCCTTTTGTGAACCGCGCCCCAGGCGGGACTTGCGAGGAGGCGGGGGATGCTTTAGCGTAGAGAGGTCTGCGCCGTGAGGCCCGGCCTCCTCCGCTCCCCACTCCCCGCCTGGTGACCCCCATGCACGAGCAAGAAGTCTCCCCGCAGCGCGCGGCGTCCCAGGACGTCGCCGCTGCCCCCGCCCCCCCTCGCACCCTCGCCCGGGAGGCCGCGCGGCGCACCGAGGGCGGCGCCTCCTCGCCTGCCCAGGACGCCGGCGGCAGCGCCGCCGCCCCGGCCCCCGAGGCCGCGACCGCCCCGGCGCCCACCCCCGGCGGCGGCCTCGACCGCCCCGAGGAGACCTTGCGCGCCCTCCTCGACCCCGACCCCGCGAAGCAGGCCGAGCAGGTCGCCGCCTACGGCACCCCCGCCCAGCTCCACGCCCTCACCGACGCCGTCATCACGACCTCCGCCGACGTCGAGCTGGTCAAGTCCGCCTTCTCCCTCCACTGGGACGTCACCCTGGACTCGCAGGTCGTCCAGGCCGACACCGACGGCGACGGCGTCATGGAGGACGTCCAGGCGAGCTGGGACGTGGACACCCTCCGCCGCGTCCACGTCGCCCTCAAAGAGCTGCCCGAGGCCGACGTCCGCGGCTCCGTCTGGTCCAAGCTCACCCTCGAATACGGCAACGGCGGCGGCTGGATGAGCCACGACGGCGTCTTCGGCCTCGGCGCCGACGCCGCAGGCGCGGGCAACGGCGCCTACGGACAGGGCAACTGGGTGGACCCCGCCGCCAGCCAGGGCGACACCTCCTTCTCCACCTGGCAGGGCCCCAGCTTCGCCCCCGACAGCGAGATCGTCGTCGGCTTCGGCTCCCCCAACGCCGAGACCGTCAAGGTCGCCTCCGTCAACGCCGAGACCAAGACCATCACCCTCACCGAGCCCCTCAAGCAGGACCACGCCCAATACGAGAAGGTCAGCGCCACCGGCCTCAACGCCGTCCGCGACGTGGACTGGCTCTCGGCGGTCGTCCGGCACGAGATCGGGCACGCCCTCGACACCGCCCTCGGCGGCGTCCAGGACTTCAAGCAGGGCCTCGGCGGCTGGTGGTCCGGCGGCGACATCGACACCTGGGGCGCCCAGATGGGCGACCCCTGGAAGGGCGCCGCCGCCGTCTCCGACGAGGAGAAGACGGCCATCAAGGACCACATCACCGCCTTCGCCGCCACCAGCGGCGGCAAGCCCCTCAACGATGGCCTCGACCCCGACCACGCCATCAACAAGCACTGGGGCAACAACCTCCCCATCCTGGAGGCCGCCAAGGCCATCGCCCCCTTCGGGCGCGAGTTCTGGCAGAACCCCGGCGCCGTCAAGTCCTACAACGGCTACTACTTCGCCGTGAACCACTACTACGGCAACTTCCAGTACTACAAGGCCGAGGTCCACGAGAACCCCGTCCGCAACTACGCCATCTTCTCACCCGCCGAGTTCTTCGCGGAGGTCTACACCGTCTACTATGAGGAGGTCGGCGCCAACCCCGACGCCGTACCGGGGCGCCTCGTCCCCGTCGCCTCCTGGCGCGAGTGGATGACCCAGAACATCCACAACCGCGGCCTCGCACCCGACCAGGCCGCCCAGGGCGGCGCCACCACGCCGGGCGTCGGCATGAAGGCCGGACGGGGAGATTGAGCCCACCCCCTCGCGCCTCCCCTCCCCTCCCCCGTTCCGCCTCTGCTCTCCTCCCCCAACGCCTTGACCGGAGCCGCCCATGAAAGAGCAGCAGCCCCAGCGCGGGTTCGACGCCCCCCCGGCGAGCCGCGCGAGTGACACCTCCCTCCTCGCCTCGCTCCCCCAGGAGACCGAGACAGCCCCCGCCAGCACCATCCAGGCCGACCTGGAGCACGCCATGCGCGGCTGGGGCGCCGACCGGCGCGCCATCCTCGGCCGCCTGGAGAACGCCACCCCCGAGGAGAAGGCCGAGGTCCGCGGCAACGCGCGCCTCATGGAGCGCCTCCGCCGCGAGCTGGGCGCCCGCAGGTTCCAGACCGCGCTGGAGCTGCTCGGCGGCCAGGAGCAAGGCGGCGGTCAACAAGGCGGTCAACAAGGCGGCCAACAAGGCGGTCAGCAGGGCGGTCAGCAGGGCGGCGGCCAGGAGCAAGGCGGCGGACAGCAAGGCGGGCAGAGCGAGGGGCCGCAAGGCGGGCAGAGCGAGGGGCCCCAAGGCGCCGGAGCCGGGCAGGCGGACGCTGAAGCGGCTCAGGTGATCGCGCGCCGCACCCAGTGGGACCAGGTGATCACGACCTCGGACGATCTGGCGCAGGTCCAGGAGGCGTTCTCCGGCTACTGGAACCTCCAGCTCACCAACAGCGGCCAGAACACCAACTTCACCGTCGATCTCCTGCGCCGGATCCACCAGACCCTCAAGGGGCTGCCGGATCAGGACACGCGGGCGGGGGTGTGGCGTCGCCTCAACCTCATCGACGGCGGCGGCGGCACCTGGGACGTGACCACGGGCTCGGTCAACCTCGGCGGCGCGGCCGGCAGCCTGCCCAACCAGCAGTACGGCAACCGCTCGGTGGACTGGCTCTCGGCGGTGGTCCGGCATGAGATCGGGCACGCGGTGGACAGCGCCCTCGGCGGCGTGCAGGGCTTCAAGCAGAGCGTCGGCGGCTGGTCCCCCACCGACATCGACATCGACGCCTGGGCCGCCCAGATGGGCAACGGCTGGACGGGCCAGGGCGGCTCCCCCACCGCCGACGAGCGCCGCGAGATCACCACCCAGATCCGCGCCATGATGAGCCGCACCCGCGCCTCCTTCAACGGCATCCCCCTGGAGACCGACACCGCCGCCGAGCACCCCATCCGCCGCTACCTCAACGCCGGCGTCCCCGTCATCGACATCGCCCGCGAGTGCCTCTCCGCGGGCGGCCACTTCTACGGGCGCACCCAGGCGATCAAGGAGTTCAACGGGAAGTGCTTCGCGATCAACCCCTACTACGCGCGCTTCCAATACTGCAGCCCGACCGTGCGGAACACCATCCTGCGGACCTACCAGCTCTTCTCCGCCGATGAGTTCTTCGCGGAGGTCTACACGGTCTTCTACGACGGCTACGACCCCCAGGCTGGCGGCCAGCCCGGTCAGCACCTCCCCGTGGACTCCTGGAAGAGCTGGATGCTCCAGAACGTCCACAACCGCGGCGCGGCCCCCGACCAGGCCGCCCAGCAGGGCCTCACCAACCCCACCATCGGCATCCACGCCGGGCGCGACAGCGGCTCCTGAGCGCCTCCCCTCCCCGCGCTGCGCGCTTGATATCAAGACGGGGCTTTTGTATGCTGGAGCTGGCTTGACGTAAGACGCTGGCTCAAGAAGCCCACCCCCCACGGAGACATCATGAGAGAGCAGGAGATACAGCCCGACTTCGACGCTCCTACTCAAGGCGGCGCCCACGACGCAGCCCCCACCGGAGGCGCGCACGCTCAGGAGCCCGAGGCCGCCCCCACCGGCGGACGCACCATCCAGGAGGACCTGGAGCACGCCATGCGCGGCTGGGGCGCCGACCGGCGCGCCATCCTCGGCCGCCTCCAGAGCGCCACCGCCCAGGAGAAGGCCGAGGTCCGCGGCAACGCGCAGCTCATGGGCCGCCTCCGCCGCGAGCTGGGCGAGCGGAACTTCCAGACCGCCCTCTCCCTCCTGGGCGCTACCCAGGGCGGTCAGCAGCAGGGCGGACAGCAGCAGGGCGGACAGCAGCCGCAGGGGCGCACCCGCTCCGGCGCGGTGTCGGGCCAGTCGGCGCAGATCATCGCCCAGCGCGCGCAGTGGGACCAGACCATCATGACCTCGCGGGACGGCGAGCAGGTCCGGGACGCGTTCGCGCGCTACTGGAACGTCCAGCTGAGCGATAACGCCCAGAACTCCAACTGGAGCGTCTCGCTCCTGCGCAGCACCCACGAGGCCCTCAAGGCGCTGCCGGATCAGGACACGCGGGCGGGGGTGTGGCGGCGGCTCAACCTCATCGACGGCGGCGGCGGCTCCTGGGCTGCCGGTCAGGGGCAGTTCAACCTGGGCGCAGACGCCGAAGGTCGCCGCGCGCAGTACGGCAACCGGCGGGTGGACTGGCTGGCGGCGGTGGTGCGCCACGAGATCGGGCACGCCGTGGACACGGCGCTGGGCGGCGTCCGCGCCTTCAAGCAGAACGTCGGCGGCTGGAACACCGCCGGGACGCTCAACGACACCCGGAGCATCGACACCTGGGCCAACCAGATGGGCAACGGGTGGACGGGGCGCGGCGGCTCGCCCAGCTCCCAGGAGCGCGCGCAGATCAAGGAGCACATCAAGAACTTCTTCGCGGCCTTCCGGGGCAACATCGGCGCCTCGGGGCGTCCGCTGGAGACGGGCACCCAGGCCGACCACCCCATCCGGCGCTACCTCAACGCCGGGGTGCCCGTGATCGACGTCGCCAAGGCCTGCGCCGCGGCGGGGCCGCAGTTCTACGCGGACAGCAACGCGCGCCGCGTGGTCAACGGCAAGATCTACTCCATCAACCCCTACTACGGCCGCCTCCAGAGCTGCAACGCGGCCGTGGGCCAGACGATCCTGCGCAACTACCAGCTCTTCTCGGAGGCGGAGTTCTTCGCGGAGGTCTACACGGTCTTCTACGAGGGCTACGATCCCCAGTCGGGCGGCCAGCCGGGGCGCCACGTGCCTGTGCCGGAGTGGCGTAACTGGCTCCTCCAGAACGTCCACAACCGCGGCGGCGCCCCGGATCGGGCCACCGAGCGCGGTCAGACCAACCCCAGCGTGGGCATCCACGCCGGCCAGGACGGCGCGCCGTCTTGACCGCTGCGGAGACAGGCATGTCAACCTCTCACGACGCGGCGGCCTTCCAGGCCGCACGGGATCACTTCAAGCAGACCATCGCGGAGATCCACGAGGTGCCTGCGCGTCAGGTGGAGGTCCACCCGCACGAGGTGGACCTCCCCAACGACACGCTCCTGGAGATGATCTCGGGGCCCTTCTTCGCCTTCATCGCCAACCTCAAGGGTCACACCGAGGACGGCTGGGAGCCTGTGAACGGGTTCGCGACGGCGGCTGGCGAGATCGTCATCCACGACGATCTGACCCACCTCGGGGCGCTCATCCGCGCCACCGGGGCGCTGAGCGAGCCGCCGACGCTGACGGCGCGTGAGCTGACCGAGCGCCTCCTCTTCATCTTCCCGCGTCAGGGCTTCTTGATCGGCCCGGAGGATGGGTACGCCGGGGTGGCGGCGCCGACGCTGCGCAGCGGCGGCGGCGAGGTGTGCTTGCAGGCCTGCGTGCTGGAGCCGGAGGAGATGGGGCTCTTCACGATCTGGCGCCTCACCCTCACGCTGGCCCCCAGCGGCGAGGTGACGCTGGAGCGGGAGGAGGTGATCCTGCCCGAGTCAGGCGACGCCGAGGGGGCGGGAGGCGAGGGATGAGCAAGATCGTGGCGTTCCAGGCCACCTGCCCGCGGTGCGAGCACACCTGGGAGGATCAGTGCTTCTCCAGCTTCAACGCGGAGCGGCTGCCGCACCTCCTGGACGCGGTGCTCTACGGGACCTTCGAGGAGGCGAGCTGCGCGTCCTGCGGCCTGAGCTTCCAGCTGGAGCACGAGATGCTCTTCTCGTGGCTCCCGCGTCGGCTGTGGATCGTCATGTTTCCGCCGGAGGCGCTCTTTGACTTCGCGCATCTGGAGCGGGAGGTCCTGCGCACCTTCGAGGAGGTGGTGAGCGGCACGCCCGAGGAGTTCAAGCCGCTGGTGGACTCGATCCAGCCGCAGATCGTCTTCGGCCAGCGCCAGCTGGCGGAGGCGGTGCGCGCCAACCAGCACAACCTCCCCCCGGCGCACCTGGAGTGCGCGAAGCTGGCGCTGCTGCGCGACCACATCGAGGAGCTGATGCCGCTGGGGCCGCTCAACCTCACCTACGAGGGGCTGGAGGCGCCGGGGCAGACGCTGCGCTTCAAGGCGTGGAGCCTCCAGGGCGGCGGGCTGCTGGGGGAGCTGCGCGCCGAGCGCTCCTTCATGGCGCAGCTGGAGGCTCAGGAGGGGGAGCTTCGCGCGTCCTATCCGGCGCTCTTTGAGCGCCCCTTTGTGAACGTCCTCCGCTACATCGTGCCCGAGCCGAGCTGATCACACCCCGCATGTATACAGACACCTGGTCGTGGCTCAAAGACGAGGAGCGCTACCTCCTCCTCCTCCTCCAGCGGACCCTCCTGCGGCGTCAGAGCAGCGGCATCCCGGCGGGGCCCTCCGCGCTGGACGCGCTGCTGCGCCTGGACTCCACCGCGCTGGACAACCTCTGCGTGAACGCGAGCGCGGGCTCCACGACGGCGACGGCGCTGGACGGCCCGCTGAGCGCGCTGCGCTACAGCATCGATCAGCGCGTCGCGGCGGCGCAGGCTGCGGGGCTCGTCCTGCCGGTGGCGCGGCTCGCGGCGCTCTTCCACCTGAACGCCGCCGCCGCCGCGCTGCTCCAGACCCTGGCGGCGGCCCACTTCAGCGCCCCGGCCCGGGAGCTGCTGGCGGCGGTGGCGGGGTCGCGCTGGCACAGCACCCCGCGGGTCGGCGCGCTCACGGAGCTGATCGCCCACGACAGCTACCAGCGCGGCGATCTTTTGAGCGCGCTGGAGGACGGGGCGCCGCTCCTGCGCTTCGGCCTGGTGGAGTTCGGGCCGCCGCCGGAGGGCTGGGGCTCGCCGGAGCGCCCTCCCCTGCCCGACCGCTCCCTCGTCCTGACCTCCCGGGCGCGCCAGGTCCTGGACGAGCGCCCGGACGACGAGTCCCGCGCCATCCTCCACCCGGCGGCCCACCACCTGCCTCCGGCGCCCTCGCTGGACGCGCTGGCCCTGGACGACGACCAGCGCGAGGCGCTGGCGGCGGTCCTCCCCCACGACAGCGACCCGGCGTCGGGCGAGCTGCCGCGCCTCTGGTTCATCGGCCCCCGGGGCAGCGAGGTCAAGCCCCTCATCGCCGCGGTGGCGGGCTCTCGCGAGCTGGGCGTCCTCTGGGTGGACGTCCCCCGCTGGCTCCGCCAGCTCCCTGCCCAGCACGCGGCCCCGGAGGGTCCGCTGCTGCGCGAGGCGGCGCTGCACCGCCTCGTCCCGGTGCTGGACCTGGCGGATCTCTCCGATCACGAGCTGCTCGATCCGCTCCTGCAGGAGCGGATCCTGGAGCTGCTCCGCCGCGCGGACGCGGCGGCGACGATGCTCCGCCTGCCGCTTTTTCTGCACACCCACCGCCCGCTCAAGCTGCTCCGGCTCCACGCCTCGGCGTTCTCCACCTTCGAGTGCGGCTTCCCCTCCTCCCTGCGGCGTCGGCACCTCTGGGCGGACGCGCTGGAGGCGCACCACCTCACGGCGCCAGAAGGCGAGGTGCAGCGCGTGGCCGAGGCCTTCGTCTTGACCGAGGACGACATCCAGCGCATCGCCCGCACGCTGGCGCAGAGCGCGCAGCTCCTGGCCTCCCACGGCGCGCTGCGGGACGCCGAGCTCTTCGAGCGCTGCCGCGACGATATGGACATCCGCCTCCAGGGGCTCACAAGGCGCATCTTGAGACCCTGGACAGTCGATGATATCGTGCTTCAACCTGCGCAGCGCGACATCATCGAGGAG